>DOIS01000020.1 GCA_003511785.1 Paracoccaceae bacterium | reverse complement strand
CGCCCGACTGCGCCACCACCTGGCTACGATGCGGCAGGCCCGGATAGCTGGCCAGCGCGCCTTCGATCAGGCGCGGCGCTAGGCCCAGCGCACGCGCCGCGCCATAGGCCGCGCAGGCGTTCTGGTGGTTATGCGCGCCGGGAAGGCCGGGGATCGCGCGCAGGTCTATGGAGCCCACCTGCCGCCCCTTGCGGGTTTCCGACAAGAACCCCTTGCGGGCGAAGACCTGCCAGCCCGGCCCGGAAAGCTTCTGCCCAGAGGAGACACGAATGACCCGGTCGTCGCCCGGCCCCTCGGCGAGCTGACCGGCAAGGAACCGGCCCTCGACCTCGTCCACGCCCACCACGGCGCGGTCCGGGCCGCCTTCGGAAAAGAGGCGCCGCTTGGCCGCGAAGTAGCCGCCCATGCCGCCATGCCGGTCCAGGTGGTCGGGGGTGAGATTGGTGAACACCGCCACGTCCGGGGTCAGCGCGCGGGCCAGCTCGGTCTGGTAGCTGCTGAGTTCCAGCACGATCACCGCCCCCTCGCCCGGCGGGTCCAGATCGAGCACGCTGCGCCCGATATTGCCGGCAAGTTGCACCGGGCGGCCGGCCTCTTCAAGGATATGCGCGATCAGCGCGGCAGTGGTGGATTTCCCGTTCGAGCCGGTCACCGCCACCACGCGCGGCAGGGTGTCGAGGCTGTCCCAGTCGGGCGTGGCCAGCGAGCGGAAGAACAGCCCGATGTCGTTGTCCACCGGCACCCCCGCCGCCAGCGCGGCGGCCACCACGGGGTTCGGAACAGGGTAGAGATGGGGAATGCCCGGGCTGACGATCAGCGCGGCGATGGCGTCGAAGGCACCGGGGCGGGTGAGTTCCGCGCAGGCGAACCCCTCGGCCTCGGCGCGGGCGCGGGCCTGCGGGTTGTCGTCCCAGCAGACGGGGCTTGCGCCGCCCGCGCGCAGGGCGCGCGCCGCCGAGAGGCCGGAGCGGCCGAGGCCCAGCACGGCGACCCTCTGATCGGTGAAATCCTGGACTGGTATCATGTGATGCACTCCCGGGGGCTCTGCCCCCGGACCCCCGGAGGTATTTGTAAAAGAGAAGAAGCAGGGGACACGCGCTCTGTAAAGGGCTGGTTGCGCGCGGCCTTCAGGCGGATCGCTGCGGCGCCGCTGCGTTACCGCACCTTCAGCGTGGCCAGCCCGATCATCGCCAGGATCAGCGAGATGATCCAGAAGCGGATGACGATGGTCGGCTCCGCCCAGCCCTTCTTCTCGTAGTGATGGTGGATCGGCGCCATCAGGAAGACGCGCTTGCCGGTGCGCTTGAAATAGATCACCTGGACGATGACCGAAAGCGCCTCGACCACGAAGAGGCCGCCCACCACGGCCAGCACCAGCTCGTGCTTGGTGACCACCGCGATGGCGCCCAGCGCGCCGCCCAACGCAAGCGATCCGGTGTCGCCCATGAAGACCGCCGCCGGCGGCGCGTTATACCACAGGAACCCCAGCCCCCCGCCGAACAACGCGGCGGTGAAGATCAGGATCTCGCCGGTGCCGGGGACGTAATGCACGTCGAGATACTCGGTGAAATCCACCCGCCCCACCGCATAGGCGATCACGCCCAGGGTCGAGGCCGCGATCATCACCGGCATGATCGCCAGCCCGTCGAGCCCGTCGGTGAGGTTCACCGCGTTGGCCGCGCCCACAATCACCACCATGCCGAAGGGGATGAAGAACCAGCCCAGGTTGATCAGCACGTCCTTGAACACCGGCAGCGCCAGGCGCCCGGCCAGCGGGTCGTAATCGGCCACGCGCAGCGCCAACTCGGCATCGGAGAGCGCGTGCACGGACATGGCCCACCAGGTGGCGATGCCCGCGATGGCAAAGCCGAACAGCAGCCGCACCTTGCCCGGCACGCCCTTGTGGTTGCCCTTGGAAACCTTGGCGTAATCGTCGAGAAACCCGATCAGCCCGAAGGCCAGGGTCACGAACAGGACAAGCCAGACGAAGGGATTGTCCAGCCGCGCCCAGAGCAGGGTCGAGGTGGTCAGCGCGCCCACGATCAGAAGCCCGCCCATGGTCGGCGTTCCGACCTTGGCCAGATGGCCCTCGGGGCCGTCGTCGCGGATCGGCTGGCCCTTGCCCTGCCGTTTGCGCAGGACCATGATCAGCGGCGGGCCAAACAGGAAGCCGAACAGCAGCGCGGTCAGGAAGGCACCGCCCGCGCGGAAGGTTATGTAGCGGAAGAGATTGAAGAAATCCCCGCCATCCGACAGCGCGGTCAACCAATAGAGCATGTTCTGCCGTTCCTAGTCATCATCTTGTGGTTTTGGCGCTTGGCCTTGGCCCATTTTGCGGATGGCGTCAACGATCAGGGCAAGATTCATGCTCAGCGAGCCCTTGACCAGCACGACATCGCCGGTGCCGATCTCATGCGCCAGAGCGTCGCGCATGGCCTCTGACGTCTCTTGCCAGAGCCCGCGCCGGTTTTCGGGCAGGGCTGCGTGCAGCACGCGCATCAAGGGGCCCACGCAATGCACGCGGTCGATCTGGCGGGTCGCATCGAGCCTGGCGAGAGCCGCGTGGAGGTGCTCGGCCGTTGGGCCCAGTTCCTTCATGTCGCCCAGCACCGCGATCCGGCGGCCCTCGGGGGTCGGCGTGCCGGCGAGCACGGCGAGCGCGGCCTCCATCGAGGCGGGGTTGGCGTTGTAGCTGTCGTCGATCAGCGTGAGCGACCCGCCGCCGGGCAGCGCGATCACCTCGCGTGCCCCGCGCCCGGTGAAGGGCGTCCAACGCGCCAGGCTCTGCGCCGCGCGGTCCGGGTCGGCGCCCAGCGCCTCACAGGCGGCGAGCGCGCCCAGCGCGTTCATGGCGAAATGGCGGCCCTCGGTGGGGAGGGTGAACGCGCCCGGCGCACCGTCCCCCGTGGCATAGCGCGCTCCGGTGCGGCCGTCCGCGACATCGACCGAGTCGAGCCGCCAGTCCGCGCCCTTGTGGCCGAAGCGCACCGCCCGGTGGCCCAGCGCCGCGACCGTCTCGGCCAGAACCGCCGCCTCTGCCACATCGGCGTTGAGCACCGCCAGCCCCCCGGGCTCCAGCCCCTCGGCGATCGACGCCTTCTCGCGGGCGATGCCCTCGATGCTGTCGAAGGCCTCGAGATGGGCCGGCGCGATGGTCGTGACCAGCGCCACATGCGGCCGGGCCTGGCGGGCCAGGGGCGCGATCTCGCCGGGATGGTTCATGCCGATCTCGATCACCGCGAGCAGCGT
>DOIS01000188.1 GCA_003511785.1 Paracoccaceae bacterium | reverse complement strand
TGGCGCATTGGTAGTGATAGGGGTCGCCCTCCATCAGATACCGTTTCGGCACGCCGTGATAGGAGCAGACCAGGATGTCGGGGCGGCTCTCCATGTCGGCATAGGCGCGCTCGATGGATTGCGCTAGCGCGTCAATATACTGCGGATGGTCGAAATAGGGCGGCAGGGTTCGGCTGGCCGGTTGCCATTTCTCCTGCATCAACGCGCGGAAGAACTGGTCGTTGGCGGTGGCCATGGTGGCACCGGCATATTGCGGATAGAGCGGCGCGAACAGGATTTTGTCGCAGCCCGCCGCGACCATCTCGCGCACCTTGGACTGTGTCGAAGGATTGCCGTAGCGCATGCAGAAATCCACCATCACCCGATCGCCGTAGCGCTCGGCCATCTGCGCCCTGAGCTTGGTCACCTGGTCGCGGGTGATGGTCATCAGCGGGCTTTCGTTCTTCTCCTCGTTCCAGATCGAGCGATAGGCCGCGCCCGAGGAAAAGGGCCGCTTGGTCAGGATGATGAGTTGCAGGAGTGGCTGCCATTTCCAGGAGGCATAGTCGATCACCCGCTTGTCCGAGAGAAACTCGTTCAGGTAGCGCCGCATGGACCAGTAGTCGGTGGCGTCGGGTGTGCCGAGGTTGGCGATCAGGATGCCCACCTTGGGCGTGGGGATGGAGGGATGGTCCGCAGGCGCGTGGGCGGGTTTGGGCATTGTCTGTCCTGTCTTCTGGTGCCGCCCTGACCTATCGCATTTCCCGCATGGGCCAATCGGGCAGTTTGATCTCTTTTGATCCCAAGGCCTCGGCCAGCCGGGCCTGCGCCGAGCCGGGGCGCAGAGGCTTGGGCTGGTTGTCCGCGGGCGACCAGCCGGTGAGGCAGATGGTCTCGAACGTGGCGCGGATGCCGCCGCCCTCGGCTGGGTAGTGCTCGGCATAGAGCGCGGCGGCCCTGTCGAACAGCGCCCGGCGTGTCGGACGGCGCAGACGGTCGCTGAGCGCGTTGGTTTCGCCCATGGCGCGCAGGTCGTGCATCAAGTGCGTGAGGTCGCGGTAAGCGACCGTCACGGCATGGCTGTCGGCCACCGGAAGGGTCAGGCCCGCGCGTTGCAGGAGCCCGCCCATGTCGCGGATCTCGGCCATCGGCGCCACGCGGGGGGAGAGGCCGCCGGTGACCTCGGCCTCGGCCTGCGCCAGCACGGCGCGCAGCTCGGCCAGGGTCTGCCCACCCAGCGCAAGACCCAGGAAGAACCCATCAGGGCGCAGGGCGCGGCGCGACTGGATCAACTGCCCCACCGGGTCGCCGGCCCAGTGCAAGCCCATGGCGTGGATCACCAGGTCATGCGCGTCCGGGCCCAGCGCGAGCGTTTCGTCGTCAGGTGCCAGCACCGCGCCGGGGAAGGCGTCGCGCCAGATCTGCGGCGCGGGGGTCACGATGGCGGGCGCGGTAAACCCCTTGTTAACCATCGACAAGCGATCCTGCACCTCGTCCAGCGCCAGACGGTGCAGGAACAGGGCATCGTCGCGGATGCGGGCGCGATGGGCCGCCAGCGCGGGGCGATCGAAAAGGGGGGGCGTGGCACTCATGCGCGCTAGTTAGGGCCATGCGGGCCGGGATTCAAACCGCCGTTTCGCTTTTGTATCCGCCGCGCTGCCTGGGTTGCGGCGCAATGGTGGACAGCGATTTCGGCCTCTGCGGCCCCTGCTGGCGGGATACACCGTTTATCGCCGGTGTGGTTTGCGAGAGCTGCGGCGTGCCGCTGCCGGGGCTTGCGGACGGGCACCGGCTGGAGTGCGACGACTGCATGGCCCGGTCACGGCCCTGGCAGGCGGGGCGCGCGGCGCTGATCTACCGCGACAAGGGGCGTGCCCTGGTGCTGGCGCTGAAACATGGCGACCGGCAGGAGATCGCGCGCCCAGCGGGGCTGTGGCTGGCCGCCGCCGCCCGACCGCTCTTGCGACGAGATACCCTGATCGCGCCGGTGCCGCTGCATTGGACGCGCCTGCTCAAGCGTCGCTACAACCAGGCGGCGCTGCTGTCGAAATCGCTGGCCGCTGCGACAGGGCACGATCACTGTCCCGACCTGCTGATCCGGCATCGCCGGACCGCGCTGCAAGAGCGCAAGAGCACCGAGGCCCGTTTCCAGGAGCTGGCCGGCACCATCGCACCGCACCCGCGCCGGGCGGAGCGGTTGAACGGTCGGCCCGTCCTGCTCGTCGATGACGTGATGACGTCCGGCGCCACGCTCACGGCCTGTGCCGAGGCCTGTCTGGCCGGCGGCGCGTCAGACGTCTCGGTGGTGACCCTGGCGCGGGTGCAGAAGGCCTGAGGCATCGCTTCTGCGACCCGGTGGCACTGGCGCGCGTTGCAAAGCGTCCCTAAGTTCCTGACAAAGGCACCCAACAAAAGGAGGCCATATGCAGCCCGTCGAAATCTATACCTCTCCGCTTTGCGGCTTTTGCCACGCGGCCAAGCGACTCTTGAACAAGAAGGGCGTCGAATTCACCGAAATCGACGTGATGCGCGATCCTTCCCGCAAGCCCGAGATGATCGAGCGCGCCAATGGCGGACGCACGGTGCCGCAGATTTTCATCGGCGAGACCCATGTGGGCGGCTGCGACGAGCTTTACGCACTGGAACAGGGCGGCAAGCTGGACCCGCTCCTGGCGGGCGAATGAGGGTTGGGCTGCTGCAACTCACCTCGGGCGATGACCCGGAGACGAACCTTGCGGCGGTGCGCCGTATGATCGGCGAGGCAGTGGACCGGGGCGCGGATTTCGTGCTGACGCCGGAGGTGACCAATTGCCTCTCGACCAGCCGCACGCACCAGAAAGCGGTCCTGTGCCACGAGGCCGACGACCCCACCCTTGCCGGTCTGCGGGACCAGGCCCGCGCGCACGGCATCTGGCTTCTGATCGGCTCGCTGGGGGTGCAGACCGGGGATGCGGACGGACGGTTCGCCAACCGGTCCTTCCTGATCGGGCCGGATGGCGGGATCGTCGCGCGCTATGACAAGATCCACATGTTCGACGTTCAGGTGACGCCGGAAGAGACCTGGCGCGAATCGGACGGGTATCGTCCGGGCGGCCGGGCCGTTTTGGCGCAGACCCCGTTCGGTGCGGTGGGCATGACGGTCTGCTATGACATCCGCTTCCCGCATCTCTACCAGGCGCTTGCTCAGGCGGGCGCGCGTATCCTGACCGTGCCGGCGGCCTTCTCGCCGGTCACGGGCGCGGCGCATTGGGAGCCGCTGCTGCGCGCGCGGGCGATCGAGACGGGCTGTTTCGTGCTGGCCCCCGCGCAGACCGGCACGCACCCGACGACGCGGGGCAAGGCGCGGCGCACCTACGGGCACAGCATGGTCGTCTCACCCTGGGGCGAGGTGCTTCTGGACGCAGGCACCGAGCCGGGGGTTCACCTGGTCGAGTTGGACCTCGACGCCGTGGACGCCGCGCGAGGCAAGGTGCCCTCGTTGAGCCATGTCCGCCCCTTCGAGGGGCCAGCATGACCGACCCGGCCCAATCCCTCGCCATCGCGCTGTTCAGCGAGATCCTGACCGCCGACCAACTGGTGCGCAACCGGCTGAGCCGCGTGCTGCCGAAGGGGATGGAGCTGTCGCACTTCTCGGTGCTCAATCACCTGGTCTATGTGGGCGACGAACGCACCCCCGCTCAACTGGCGCGCACGTTCCACGTCACGCGCGGAGCCATGACCAACACGCTCAACAAGCTGGAATGGGCGGGATACGTGCATGTGCGTCCCGATTGGGACGATGCGCGGCGCAAGATGGTGGCGATCAGCCCGGCGGGCCGGCGCGTGTGGGATCAGGCGATCTCGGCGGTGGCGCCGGTGCTGAGCCAGGTGATCGAGCGATTGGGCCAGGAAAAGGTGCGCGCGGTCCTGCCCGTGCTGCGAGATATCCGGCTTCAGTTCGAATCCGACGGGTGATCGGGTTTCACGCTCGCGGTGACATAGTTCACGCTGAGATCGCGGTCGGACAGGCGCCAGCTCCAGGCCAAAGGGTTGAACACGAAGCCCTTGCGATCCACCGGCGACAGCCCTGCCTGTCCGAGCAGGTCGAACAGCTCGTCCGGAGTGATGAATTTCGACCATTCATGCGTGCCGCGAGGCAGCCAGCGCATCACCACCTCGGCGCCCACGATCGCCATCGCATAGGATTTTGCGTTACGGTTGATGGTCGAACAGACGTGCAGCCCGCCCGGCTTCAAGAGCGTCTGGCAGGCCACCAGGTAGGAGAGCGGATCGGCCACATGCTCGACCACCTCCATGTTCAGTACCACGTCGAACTGTTCGCCCTCGGCGGCCATCGCCTCGGCCGTGGTGTGACGATAGTCGATCTCGAGCCCCGATTGCTCGGCATGGATGCGCGCGACCGGCAGGTTGCGCTCGGCCGCATCGGCGCCCACCACCTCGGCGCCCAGCCGCGCCATGGGCTCCGACAAGAGCCCGCCACCGCAGCCGATGTCGAGGATGCGCAGCCCCTTGAACGGGGCGGGGCCGGAGAGGTCGCGGTCGAATTCCCCCGCGATCTGCGACGTGATATAGTCCAGCCGACAGAGGTTGAGCATGTGCAGCGGTTTGAACTTGCCGTTGGGGTCCCACCACTCGGCCGCCATCGCTTCGAACTTGGCAACCTCGGCGGGATCGACCGTGCTATGAGGCGCTTGCATTCCTGTCTCCATGTGATCTTTTGCGGTTTGCGGACTATATAGGTCAGTAATGGACAAATACCCGGATCAAAAGCGCGCAGTCCAATATCTGCACCGCCCCGTGGACCCGTTCGACCAGCGCATGGTGGACGTGGGACAGGGTCATCGCATTTATGTCGAGCAATGCGGCAACCCGACGGGCATTCCCGTCGTCGTTCTGCATGGCGGGCCCGGGGGCGGGTGCAGCCCGGCGATGCGGCGCTATTTCGATCCCTCGGTCTATCGCGTGATCCTGTTCGATCAACGCGGCTGCGGCCGGTCGCGGCCCCACGCCTCGGTCGAGGACAACACCACCTGGCATCTGGTGGCCGATATCGAGCGCATCCGCACGCTTCTGGAGATCGAGGACTGGATCGTGTTCGGCGGCAGCTGGGGCGCGACGCTGGCGCTGGTCTATGCCCAGACCCACCCCGAGCGCGCGCGCCAGCTGATCCTGCGCGGCGTGTTCCTGATGACGCAGTCGGAACTCGACTGGTTCTATGGCGGCGGCGCCGGGCGGTTCTGGCCCGAGACCTGGTCGCGTTTCGTCAAGCTCATCCCCGATGACGAGCGCGACGACCTGATCGGGGCCTATCACCGGCGCCTGTTCTCCGGCGATCTGAGCCAGGAGATCCGCTATGGGCGGGCCTGGTCGGCCTGGGAGAACGCGCTGGCCTCGATCCATTCCAACGGGCATGCGGGCGAGGGACCGGGCGAGTATGCGCGCGCCTTCGCGCGGCTCGAGAACCATTACTTCGTGAACGGCGGCTTTCTCGAGTTCGACGGCCAGATCCTTGCAAACATGGGCCGCATCGGCCATATCCCCGGAGTGATCGTGCAGGGGAGATACGACATGATCTGCCCGCCCACCTCTGCCTGGCGGTTGAACGAATTGTGGCCAGCGGGCGAGTTGAAGATGATCCGCAACGCCGGACATGCCCTGTCCGAACCGGGCATTAGCGCCGAGTTGGTGCGGATCATGGACCGGATCGCCGAAGGAGAGCGGACATGACCCGGATCGACCGCCGCGCGCTCTTCGCCTCGGGTGCCGCCGCAGCGCTTCTGGCGGCGACCGGGTTGAGCCCGGAGGCGCGTCCGCGCGAGGGTGGCCGCCTGCGCTTGGCCGTGCCGCGCGACGGTAGTATGGAGCGCGTGGTTCGCGCCGCGGTCTATGACACGCTCACCGAGGTCGGGCCCGACGGCGTGTTGCGCGGCGAGGTCGCCAGCGACTGGCAGGCCAGCGCGGACGCGCGGCACTGGGAAATCGCGCTGCGCGAGGACGTGTCCTTTCACGATGGACGCGCGCTCACCTCCGCAGACGTGGCAGCCTCGCTCGCATCGCTCGATGCGGAGGTCGAGCCGCTGGGTGCGCACCACCTGCGCATCTCGCTGGCCGAGGGCGATACGCAGCTGCCCTGGCGCTTGGCCGACCCGGCCCGGATCATCGCGCCGGGTGGTGAGCTGGACCGCGACTTGGCCCATGCGGTGGGCAGCGGCTGCTACAGCGTGCTCAGGGCCGAGCGCGACAGGCACTTTCTGGGCCGGAAGGTGGCGGGCCACTACAAGGCCGGGCGCGCGGGCTGGGCCGACGAGGTCGAGATCGTTGTGATCCCCGATGCCGCCGTGCGCGCCGAGGCGCTGCGCGACGGGTTCGTGGACGTGGCCGCCCTGCCCCGGGCCGAAGCGCTGGGCGAGCGGGGCGGATACCAGCTGCATCCTTCCGAAAGCGACATCGCCTTGGCTGCCAGCCGGACGGTGGGCGTGCCGCGCACAATCGGCCCCGGCGCGCTGGACGACGGGCGGATCACTGAGCGCTGGTGGCTGGCCTGAGCCGACGTTAACCTTCCGTTCATCGGATTGCCCGCAAAGTTGCGGCATGAAACCCGATTCCGCGTTTGGTGAACGTCCATTGCCCCTGTTCGAGCCTGACGAGGTCACGGCGACCCCGCTTCCGGGCGGGCGGTTGCCCTCCTATATCCGCGATCACCGCAAACGGCTGCGCGCGCGGTTCATGGCGGGCGGCGCCCAGGCGGTGCCGGAATACGAACTTCTGGAATTGATCCTGTTCCGCTCGCTGCGCAGGCAGGATGTGAAGCCGTTGGCCCGGGCTCTGATGGACGCGTTCGGGGACATCAACCGCGTGTTGTCGGCCCCGCCTGAAAGGCTGCGCGAAATCAAGGGTGTCGGCGAAGAGATCGTCACCGATTTCAAGATCGTCGAGGCCGTCGCGCATCGCATGGCGCGGGCGCGGGTCATGCAACGGCACGTGATTTCCAGTTGGGACGCGGTGCTGGACTATTGCCACACCACCATGGCGCACCGCGAGACCGAGCAGTTCCGCGTGCTGTTCCTCGATCGCAAGAACAGTCTCATCGCCGACGAGGAGCAGGCGCGCGGCACGGTGGACCATGTGCCGGTCTATCCGCGCGAGATCGCCAAGCGGGCTCTCGAGCTGAACGCCTCGGCGCTGATCCTGGTGCATAACCACCCCTCGGGCGACCCGTCTCCATCGCAATCGGACATCGACATGACCGAGAAGATCCTGGCCGCCTGCGAAGCGCTGGGCCTGACGCTGCACGATCACCTCATTATCGGCAAATCGCGAGAGCTGAGCTTTCGGGCTGAAGGGTTCATCTGATCGCGCGCGACAGGACGGGCGGTTCATATGCCCGAAGAAAAGCACAGGGGCGGCGCGATCCGGCGGGAGACAGTTCAACGCGTGCCGGTCACCGCAGCCAGACCTCGACCCGCCGGTTGACCTGTCGCCCCCAGGCGCTGTCATCACAGGCCATGGGCAGCGCCTCGCCGAAGGCATCGACCGAGATGTCGATGCGGTCGAGCTCGGCGGTTTTCGCCGCGGCCAGGACCGCGTCATGCACCGCCTGCGCGCGTTTTCGGGCAATCGCCAAGTTGGGTCCGGCGGCACCCTGGCCGTCGCTGAACCCCACGAAGACCAGTTCGCGCGAATCGTATTCCCCGGCCTCGAGCGCGTGGGCAAGCTGTTGCACGTTGTCGCGCGATTGCGCATCCAGCCGGGCCGAGCCCGCTTCGAAGCGGAAGGTCGTGGTCAACCGCGCCAGCGGCACCAGGCGCTCGACCATGCGCTGCAACTCGGCCAGCGGCGTATCCTCGCCCCCGGCCCGGATGGCGTTGCCGAGCCTGTCACCCTGTTGCCCGATCCCGATCTGCTCGGGAGTCTGGTCCACGAACCCCGCGCGGCGCACCACCAGC
>DOIS01000013.1:4933-5145 GCA_003511785.1 Paracoccaceae bacterium | reverse complement strand
CTCGATGCCCCCGCCGGGGGCGCCGCCGCCCGGGGCCGCCGCGCCGAAGCCGCCGCCATAAAGGCCCGGCGGCGTCAGCACCTCGACATGCGCCTCGGGCAATTCGTCCACGAAGCGTGAAGGCAGCGCCGATTGCCACTGCCCATAGACCCGGCGATTGGCGGCAAAGGAGATGGTGCAGACCTCCTCGGCGCGGGTGATGCCGACATAAG
>DOIS01000013.1:0-4617 GCA_003511785.1 Paracoccaceae bacterium | reverse complement strand
GCGCGGGTGATGCCGACATAAGCCAGGCGGCGTTCCTCCTCGAGCCCCTTGAGACCGCTCTCGTCCATGCTGCGCTGGGAGGGGAACAACCCGTCCTCCCAGCCCGGCAGGAAGACGGCGGGAAATTCCAGCCCCTTGGCCGCGTGCAGCGTCATGATACTGACCTTCTCGCCGGCCTCGTCCTGTTCGTTGTCCATGATCAGGCTGACATGTTCGAGGAAACCCTGCAGGTTCTCGAACCCTTCCAGCGCCTTGACCAGTTCCTTGAGGTTTTCCAGCCGGCCCGGCGCCTCGGGTGTCTTGTCGTTCTGCCACATGGCGGTGTAGCCGGATTCGTCGAGGATGATCTCGGCCAGTTCGACATGGGTCATGTCGGCGTCGCCCGCCATGCGGCCCCAGCGGGCGATGTCCTCGACCAGCTGGCCCAGCGCCGCGCCGCCCCTGCCCTTGATCAGCCCCGCCTGCACCGCCAGCCGCGCGCCTTCCAGCAGCGAGGTATTGTTGCTGCGCGCGGTGGTCTGGATGGTCTGCTGCGCCTTGTCGCCCAGCCCGCGCTTGGGCGTGTTGACGATGCGCTCGAAGGCCAGATCGTCCTCGGGCGTGGTGACGACGCGGAAATAGGCCATGGCATCGCGGATCTCCATCCGCTCGTAGAAACGCGGGCCGCCGATCACGCGATAGGGCAGGCCGATGGTCAGGAAGCGGTCCTCGAAGGCGCGCATCTGGTGCGAGGCACGCACGAGGATGGCCATGTCGTCGAGACCCATCGGGCGCAGGCCGCGTGTGCCGGTCTGCATCGCCTCAATCTCCTCACCGATCCAGCGGGCCTCTTCCTCGCCGTCCCAGTGGCCGATCAGGCGCACCTTCTCGCCCTCTCTGGCTTCGGTCCACAGTTCCTTGCCCAGCCGGTTCTCGTTGCCCCGGATCACGCCCGAGGCGGCGGCGAGGATATGCGGGGTCGAGCGGTAGTTCTGTTCCAGCCGCACCACATGGGCGCCCGGGAAGTCCTTTTCGAAGCGCAGGATGTTGCCCACCTCGGCGCCGCGCCAGCCATAGATCGACTGGTCGTCGTCGCCCACGCAGCAGATGTTGCGATGCCCCGAGGCCAGAAGGCGCAGCCAGAGATACTGCGCCACGTTGGTGTCCTGGTATTCGTCCACCAGGATGTACTTGAACCACCGTTGATACTGCTCCAGCACGTCCGGGTGGGCCTGGAAGATCGTCACCACATGCAGCAGCAGGTCGCCGAAATCGACGGCGTTCAGCTCCTTCAGCCGGGCCTGGTACTGCGCGTAAAGCTCGGTGCCCCGGTGGTTGTAGGCGCCGGCCTCGGCGGCGGGCACCTTGTCGGGAGTCCAGGCGCGGTTTTTCCAGTTGTCGATGATCCCCAGAAGCTGGCGCGCGGGCCAGCGCTTGTCGTCTATGTTCGCCGCTTGCACCAGTTGCTTGAGCAGGCGCAGCTGGTCGTCGGTGTCGAGGATGGTGAAGTTCGACTTGAGCCCCGCCAACTCGGCGTGCCGGCGCAGCAGCTTGACGCAGATCGCGTGGAAGGTGCCCAGCCAGGGCATCCCCTCGATGGTCTGACCCAACGTGCGGGCGACGCGGGACTTCATCTCGCGCGCGGCCTTGTTGGTGAAGGTGACGGCGAGGATCTCGTTGGGGCGCGCGGTGCCGGTGTTCAGCAGGTGCACGATTCGCGTGGTCAGCGCCTTGGTCTTGCCGGTGCCGGCGCCGGCCAGCATCAGGACCGGGCCCTGCAAGGTCTCGACCGCCGCGCGCTGGGCGGGGTTGAGATCGTCGAGATAGGGCGCGGGACGCGCGGTCATGGCCCGGGCCGAGAGGGGCATGGCGGAGGCGTCGGGGAAATCGGAGCTGCTCATGCCGGGCAATCTAGCGTGTCGGGCGACCAAGCGAAAGGCGCGTTCGCAGAATGTTCCGTAACGGGTCCACCCGGTCTGCGGAGGTCGGTTGTGCAACAGCGCGGAGAGCAGCGCCTGCCTGGGCTGGCGCGAAAGCGCCTGCCGGGGGGCAGGCAGGCGCTGCCCGGCGTGACCGCCGGGCGGACGGCAGGGCAAGCGTTCCTTTTGTCGATACTGGCCGACCGAGAGAGGCTTTTCCTCAAAGCCCTGGACATTTTGATCAAATCCTGGCGACAAAGGCGATCATGGATTTTCTGACCAGATATCCCGGGGTGATGGATCTCAAGACGCGCGCGCAGGCGCGGCTGCCGCGCTTCGTCTGGGAGTATCTCGACAGCGGCACCGGCCTTGAGGCCACCAAGGCGCGCAACCGGGCGGGCCTCGACCGGGTGGGGTTCGCCCCCTCGATCCTGCACGGGCCGGTCGCGCCGGATCTGACGACGCGGTTTCTGGGTCAGACCTTCCCCCTGCCCTTCGGCATTGCACCTGTCGGCATGTCCGGGCTGATCTGGCCCGATGCCGAGGGGCACCTGGCGCGCGCGGCGGCGCGGGCGGGCCTGACCCAGCCGCCGAAGCTGACGCCGCGGCTGATGACGCAGGTGGCCGCCCGGCCCGCCTGGGCCTGGGCCACCGCGCGCGCAGGGCTGCCGAGGATGCGCACGCTCGACAAGTACACCAGTGGCGCGCTGCGCACCCTGCCGCCGACGGCGCATATCGGCTACCTGCTGCGCACCTCGCCCGACATGGACTATGTGCGCTGGCTGCGCGACGCCTGGGAGGGGCCCTTCATCGTCAAGGGCGTGATGCGGGCCGAGGATTGCGCGCGGCTGGAAGAGGTGGGGGTCGATGCGCTCTGGGTGTCGAACCATGCTGGGCGGCAGTTCGACGGGGCGCGGGCGACGGTCGAGGTTCTGCCGGAGATCCGGGTCGAAACACGCCTGCCGCTGATCTTTGATTCCGGGGTGGAAAGCGGGCTGGACATCCTGCGGGCGCTGGCGCTGGGGGCGGATTTCGTGATGTTGGGACGCGCCTTCCACTTCGCGCTGGCCGCGCTCGGAGCCGATGGCCCGGCGCATCTGATCGACATCCTGGCCCGCGACCTGACCGCCAACATGGGCCAACTAGGCGCGCATGACCTGGACGGCCTGCCCGCCCCTCTGGACCTGCCGCGGCTGCGAGGGCAAGACTGACCGCCATGAAAGGCAAGGATATGGATTTCAGCGCCTTCGCCACCTTCCGCGTGGCCGCAAGCGACCTCAACGGGCAGATGCGCGGCAAGCGCGTCCCGGCCTCCTATGCTGCGAAACTGGACCAGGGCGCGGTGCGGATGCCGCTGTCGGTGCTGAACGTGGACCTCTGGGGCGCCGACATCGCCGGCAGCCCCCTGGTTTTTGAGTCGGGCGACGCCGACGGCATCCTGCGCCCCACCGAGCGCGGCGCCGTGCCGGTGCCGTGGCTGGCCACGCCCACGGCGCTGGTGCCGATGACCATGTATCGCGAAAGCGGCGCGCCCTTCATGGGCGATCCGCGCCACGCGCTGGCCGCGGTGCTGGACCGCTATGCCGCGCGCGGCTGGCAGGTGGTGGCGGCGACCGAGATGGAATTCACCCTGGTCAACCCCGAGGGCGACAGCCCGCGCCCGCCGCGCAACCCGCTGACCAACCGGCGGCTGGACGGCGAATCGATCCTGTCGATCTCGGAGATGGACGCGTTCGACGCCTTCTTCACCGAGCTTTACGAAGGCTGCGCGGCGATGGACATTCCCGCCGAGACGATGATCTCGGAGGCCGGCGTGGGCCAGTTCGAGATCAACCTCACCCACCAGGACGCGATGCGGACGGCCGATGACGCATGGCTGTTCAAGGCGCTGGCGCGGGGCATCGCGCGCAAGCATGGATTCGCGGCGACCTTCATGGCGAAACCCTATGCCGACGATTCCGGCAATGGGATGCATGTGCATTTCTCGGTCTGCGATGCCGACGGCAACAACATCTTCGACGATGGAGGCCCGAAAGGCACCGATCTGCTGCGCCAGGCGGTGGCGGGCTGTTTGGCGGCCATGCCCGCCTCGACCCTGATCTTCGCGCCGCACGGCAATTCCTATGACCGGCTGGTGCCCGGTGCCCACGCGCCGACCAACGCCGCCTGGGCCTACGAGAACCGCACCGCGGCGATCCGCATCCCCGGCGGGCCGCCGCAGGCACGGCGGATCGAGCACCGCACCGCGGGCGGCGACATCAACCCCTATCTGATGCTGGCCACCGTGCTGGGATCGGCGCTGGCCGGGATCGAGGACGGGATGGAACCGCCCGCACCGATCACCGGCAATGCCTACGAGATCGAGGGGCTGCCGCATCTCTGCGACAGCTGGGCCGAGGCGGTGGACCTGTTCGAGCGCGACCCGCTGATCGCGCGCATCCTGCCCGAACTGCTGATCCGCAACATGGCGATGACCAAGCGCCAGGAGATCGCGCGTTTTGCCGAGCGCGATCCCGAGACCCATTGGCGGGTCTACCTGGAGGCCGTCTGATCCGAAGGCGCGCCTGCGGCGCATGCGACTCGTTTGCCGGGGGCTCTGCCCCCAGGCGTTCTGATTCATGTGGTCTGCCTGGCTGTTGTCGAGACACACGAGGGCAGCGGCCGCCCGTGGTGGGCGCGAAAGCGCCCGCCTGGGGGGCGGGCGGGCGCTGCCCGGCGT
>DOIS01000060.1 GCA_003511785.1 Paracoccaceae bacterium | reverse complement strand
CGATTGACGCGGATCATGAGCGCCTCGTTGGTATACTCGTCGATGATGTTGAGCGTTCGAAACACCTGCCCGTCATCGGTCCGGTCCTGGACGAAATCGTAGGACCAGACGTGATTGGACCGCTCTGGCCGGAGCCGCACGCGGGAGCCGTCACCCAACCAGAGGCGGCCCTTCTTCGCCTGTTTTCGCGGGACTTTCAGCCCTTCGCGCCGCCAGATCCGCTCGACCCGCTTGTGGTTCACATGCCATCCGGCATTGTTCAGCAACCCGGTGATCATCCGATAGCCGTAACGCCCGTAGGTGCGTGTCAGCTCGATGATGTCGTCGGTCAGCCGTTTCTCGTCGGATCGCCCCCGCGGAAGCTTGCGCTGTGTCGAGCGGTGCTGCCCGAGTGTGCGACTGGCGCGGTTCTGGGATACGCCGAGCGCCTGCCGCACATGATCGATGCACTTGCGACGGCGCGAAGGGCTCAGAAGTTTCCCCGGGCGGCCTCGGCCAGGATCATCTTGTCCAGCGTCAGGTCCGAGACCGCGCGCCGCAGCCTCTGGTTCTCGGCCTCGATCTCCTTCAGCCGCTTGAACTGACCACGGCTCATCCCGCCATATTGCTTGCGCCATCGATAGTAGGTCTGCTGGGTGGCGCCGATCTCGCGCACCGCGTCGACGATCGCCGTTCCTTGCCCTTGCAGAACTTCAACCTGCCGCAGCTTCAAAACGATGTCTTCGGGTTTGTCGCGCTTGCCAGCCATCTCTTGGTCCTCCTGAAATCGGGATAAGATTATCCCAGTTGGTGGACCACTTCAGTGGGGGGCACTCCAGGGTCGAAGCGAAGATCATCGCTGGCGACCCGAAGTAGAGCCAGACATGCACCTTCGGGCCATGCTGATCCGCGCCCATGGCTGGGCGAAAAAACTGAAATCCGGCACGCAACTGTCCGACATCGCCCGATGCGAATACTTGCCCGGATCCTTCATCCGCAACCGCGCCCAGCTCGCCTTCCTCTCGCCGAAGATCCAGGCCGCGTTCCTGGATGGCACGCAACCGCCGGAGCTCCCGCTCAAGCACCTGGTAAGCGTCACGCTTCCGCTCGGCTGGTGCGACCAGAAGCAGATGCTCGGCTTCTGATCCACCGCCACTTCAGTCTCCCTGATACCGCGCATTGCTTCCCTGCTTCTGCCCGCAGGTTCCCTGTTTAGCCCAGAAAATTCCCCGTTTCGTTGCGCAGGGAAATCCGGTGTAACGCATTGAAACAGCGCGCTGAATCGGGAGGTTTTTTGCCCGAATCGTGCTCACTTGGCCAAAACTCCCTGTAAATCGACCGGTATCAGGGAAATCTCACCCAAAGCGCACCCGCCAAATTCCCTCTCTGAAACTTCCGGGTTCGCCGGCCGAAACAGGGGGCCTTCTTGCCCGACTCAATTCTGGAAACGCGCCTGCAACGCTCGGGAATTACGGCACAATTCCAAGCCAGAAAACACAACTGAACAGAGACAAATGTGGGTGGCGGGGAGACAGGGATTCGAACCCTGGGATGGCTCTCACCATCAACGGTTTTCAAGACCGCCGCATTCGACCGCTCTGCCACCTCCCCGGATCGCCGGTCATGCGCGGCGGAGATGTAGGCGCCGCACCGGGTCGGGGCAAGCGAAAACCGTCGCCCGCGGTCGGGCCGCGCGCCGGGGAATTCTTGCCGAGCCGCGGCGCGCGCACTTTTCTTGGACTGGTGCGGCCGCTATGATGCGCAAACCGGCGGCGCCGGCGCCACCGCGCCGGCACGACCGGACGACAGGACAACGAGACGGGCTACGACGCGGGCTACGAAACGGGGATCGACCCGGCGAGAACAAGGCGGCGACACGGACAGGACACCGGCACACGCACCGGACGAACCGGCGGGACCGGCGCCCTCGCGGCGCAGCAGGACAGGCAAGAGGCATGACATGACGCAGTTTTTCCACGGCCGCAGGCCCAGCGCGCGCATCGGCGCGGTGCTCCTGGCCGCGCTCACCCTCGCCGGGTGCGAGGAGGGTCCGGCCTTCCTGACTTCCAAGCCCGAGGCGGCCGGGACGGAAACCTCGCGCAGCACCAAGCTGGTGGAACGCGATGTCGAGGCGCCCGAGGTGTTCCAGGTGACCGAGGCCGGGCTCTGGGACGGGCGTCCCTCGCTGGGCGGGATCTGGGTCGCGCACCCCGACGTGGCCGACCCCGAACGGGTCATCATCCGCAACAACGCCAACGGCAAGTTCGTGATCGGCGCCCTGTTCCGCCGCGAACGCGAGATCCCCGGCCCGCGACTCCAGGTCTCGTCCGACGCGGCCGCCGCGCTGGGGATGCTGGCCGGCGCCCCGGTGGAGTTGAACGTCACCGCCCTGCGCCGCGAAGAAGTCGCCGACGAGGTCCCGCCCGAGGAGGAGACCGCCCCCGAGACTCCCGCCGAGGTCACCGAGACCGCGCTCGACCCCGTGGCCGGCGCGAGCGCCGCAATCGACGCGGCCAAACCCGCTGCCGAGGCCGCGCCCCCCGCGCCCGCGACGCCGAAACCGCGCGGCTCGGCGCTCGACAAGCCCTATATCCAGATCGGCATCTTCAGCGTCGAGGCCAACGCCGAGCGCACCGCCGACATGATGCGCGCCGAAGGCATGGTGCCGGACGTGCGCAAGCAGACCTCCAGCAACAAGACCTTCTGGCGCGTCCTTGTGGGCCCCGCCCAGACCCGGTCCGAGCGGGCCACGCTTCTGGACAAGGTCAAGGGCGCGGGCTTCTCCGACGCCTATGCCGTGAGCAACTGACAGGAGACCACCCCTTGCTCTCTCGCCTTCTCGCCCCCCTCGCCGCGTTGGCCTTCGCGCTGGCCGCGTGGCCCGCCGCGGCCTTCGACACCCAGGCCCGCGCCGCCTTCGTACTCGACCAGGGCACCGGCACGGTGCTTCTGGCCAAGGACGCCGACACGCCGCTGCCGCCGGCCTCCATGTCCAAGCTGATGACGCTCTACGTGGCCTTCGAGGCGATCCGCGACGGACGGCTGACGCTCGACGAACGCCTGCCCGTCTCGGAACACGCCATGAGCTATGGCGGCTCGACCATGTTCCTCGACACCACCGACCGGGTGCGGGTCGAGGATCTCTTGCGCGGCATCATCGTGCTGTCGGGCAACGACGCCTGCGCCGTGATCGCCGAGGCGCTCAGCCCCGACGGAACCGAGGCCGGCTTCGCCCGCTTCATGACCCGCCGCGCGCGCGAGATGGGGATGGAGAACTCGACCTTTCTCAACTCCAACGGCTGGCCCGCCGCCGGGCAACGCATGTCGGTGCGCGACCTGGCCATCCTGGCCGACCGGCTGATCTCGGATTTCCCGGAATTCTACCCGCTCTTCGCCGAGACCGAGTATGCGTTCGACGGCCGCGCGCCCGCCAACACCTCGAACCGCAACCCGCTTCTGTCGCTGGACATCGGCGCCGACGGGCTCAAGACCGGCCACACGCAGGAGGCCGGCTACGGCCTCGTGGGCTCGGCCAAGCAGGGCGACCGCCGGGTGATCTTCGTCATCACCGGGCTCGACACGCAGGGCCAACGGGCACGAGAGGCGGAAGCCATCGTGAACTGGTCCTTTCGCCACTTTGTCGAGAAAACCATCGCCCGCGCCGACCTCCCCATCGCCCAGGCCCCGGTCTGGATGGGAGCCAACCCGACGGTAGGGCTGGTGCCGCCCGAGGATTATTCCGCCCTCCTTCCCGTCCTGGGCAGCGACAGCCTGAGCGCCGAGGTGGTCTATACCGGCCCCGTCTCGGCCCCCGTGACCAAGGGCGACCGGCTGGGCGAGCTGGTGATCGCGCCCGAGGGCCTGCCCGAGCGGCGCCTGCCGCTGGTGGCCGCGACGGACGTGGCGGCGGGCGGGTTCGTGGTGCGGGTCTCGACCGTGGCCAACCTGCTGCTCGAGCGCTTCGTGCAACCGCCCGAAGGCACCATGTGATGGCCGCACCCGGCCTGTTCGTCAGTTTCGAGGGGATCGACGGGTCGGGCAAGTCCACCCAGGCGCGGCTGCTGGCCGAGAGCCTCCGCGCGCAGGGCCGCGAGCCGCTGCTCACGCGCGAGCCGGGCGGCTCGCCCGGGGCCGAGGAGATCCGCCGCCTGCTGCTCGAGGGAGACCCCGACCGCTGGTCCGCCGAAACCGAGTGCCTTTTGTTCACCGCCGCGCGGCGCGATCACATGGAACGCACCATCGGCCCCGCGCTCGACGCCGGCCGGGTGGTGATCTGCGACCGGTTCGCCGACAGCACCCGGGTTTACCAGGGCGTCACTCGTGGCGATCTGCGCGCCACCGTGGACCGGTTGCACGACCTGATGATCGGGCGCGAGCCCGATCTCACTCTGCTGATCGACATGGACCCCGAAACCGGGCTGTCGCGCGCGCTGGCCCGGCAGGGCGCCGAGGCGCGCTTCGAGGGGATGGGGCTGGAGATGCAGCGGGCGATGCGCGCGGGCTTCCTGGCGCTGGCCCGCGATTTCCCCGACCGTATCCGCGCGATCGACGGCAACCGCGCGGTCGAGGCGGTCGCGCTGGA
>DOIS01000374.1 GCA_003511785.1 Paracoccaceae bacterium | reverse complement strand
TTTTTCAGCAGCCTGCTAGAGAAAGGGTAACGAGAGGTTGAAACCGTTTCTTCGCCAAATTCACTGGAAACAGGGCGGTTTCTTCGTAAACTCCGTTTCACGATGCGTGAAATCGACGTTGTTTTCGACCCGGAACGCAAGCTGTTCCTGTATTTCGGCGTGGCCTTTCTGGCCATCGCCGTCGGTCCCTTCGGCACCTATGAGGCGATGACGCTCTGGCAGCGCACGGTGTTCTGGCGCTCGACATCCTGGGCGGGCTGGTGCTGGTCGTGCCGGTGCTGCATGTCTTCTATCACAGCCGGCTGGTGCGGTTCATCCCGTCCTGGCCACGTTTCGTGCTGGGCGTGGCGTTGGGGGCGGTGCCGGCCTCGGCCTATATCACCGTCCTTTATGGCACGATCGGCGCCGATCTTCAGATCACGACGCCCTTTCCGCTGCTCTTTGTGCAGGTGACGCTGTTTTCCTGCGTTTTGCTGATCGTGGAGTTCGTGCTCTGGCCGGTGGCGTTCGGCCGGCCCGATGCAGCCCCGCAGCGCCGCGACATGGCCCGCCCGCCGCCCGAGTCGCCGCCTTCTGTGCCGCTCATGTCGCGCCTGCCGGCCGAACTGCGCGGAGGCGCGATCCTGTCGATTTCCATGCAGGATCATTATGCCGAGGTCACCACCACCGAGGGCAGCGCCCTGATCCTCATGCGTCTGGCCGATGCGATGGACCTTCTCGACGGGTGCCCGGGGCTGCGTATCCATCGTTCGCATTGGGTCGCGCTGGGCGCGGTCGAGGGGATCGAGCGGCAGGGGCGGAAGGTGCAGGTCCTGCTGTCCGAAGGGCGGCGTTTGCCTGTCGGCGCCACCTATCTCAAAGCGGTTCAGAATGTCATGGACGCGTGACACTCGCCTGCCGCCATATCCGGTGCCGCTATTCCCGGTCGCTGACCAGCGAGGCCGAGACCCATCCGAGACGGCGATTCTCCCCCATGCGGATACGCACCCAACCGGTGCCCGAGTCCGAGAGGACCTCGACCGGGTCGCCCAGCCGCAGCGTGGTGATCACCGGATAGATCGTGCCGGGGCCCTGCCGGATGTTCACTCGGGTGCCGCTGATCTCTCGGATGTCGGGTGCCGGGGCGGCAGGCGCGGCGACAGGCTCGGGCGTAGGCGCAGGCTCGTCTTCCGGGATCGCGTCGGGGTCGAAATGCTCCAGCGGCGTGGCGAACTGCGTGCGACTCTGTTCCAGCGATACCAACATGCCGGGATTATTCGGGTCGGCCGGAGGCAGGGAGGGCTGCCCGAGCCCTGCCGTCAAGCGCGGTGTTTGCGCGGGAGGTGCCTCGGCCCGGGCGGATTGCACGGCCGCGCGGGGGGGCGTGTTTTCAGGCTCCGGCGCCACGCGGCGCTCGGCCGCGACCTCGCGCCGGGCAAGGTCGGGCGTGGCAGGCGCGTTTCCAGGGGCGGGTTCCGCAGCCTCGGCGATCCGCTCTGGTCGCGCCGGCGGCTCGAAATCGGCGCCCCCGCTGAGCTCCCAGAAGGCCCAGCCCAGAACGGCGAAGGAGAGGATCAAGAAACGCGTCATGGTATCACTCAAACCCGGAGGCGGCCCCGGGGTTCCGCAACGCGACCAAAATACCCGACCAGGCGATTCGGGGCAGGGGGGAAGCGATCACGATTTCTCCCCCTTCCCGGGTTCGCGCCCGCTTTACGGCCGCCTGCGCCCGGCGTATCACCCTCGCCATGAGTGACACGCTGGACGATCCCACCGCACCGCCGCCCTCCGGCCCCGGCTCGGAACTGGCCGAACCGCTGCGCCGCGCCATCGGCGAGCGCTATCTGACCTATGCGCTTTCGACGATCATGCATCGGGCGCTGCCCGACGCGCGAGACGGGCTGAAGCCGGTGCATCGGCGCATCCTCTACGCCATGCGCGAGTTGCGGCTGAACGCGACCGGGGGGTTCCGCAAGTCGGCCAAGATCTCGGGCGACGTGATGGGCAACTATCACCCGCATGGCGACGCCGCGATCTATGATGCCATGGCCCGGCTGGCGCAGGATTTCAGCGTCCGCTACCCGCTCGTGGACGGGCAGGGCAATTTCGGCAACATCGACGGCGATAACCCGGCGGCCTCACGCTATACCGAGGCACGCATGACCATCGTGGCCGAGGCGCTGCTGGAAGGCCTGAACGAGGACGCGGTCGATTTCCGGGACAATTACGACGGCACGCTGCGGGAGCCCGTGGTGCTGCCGGCCTCCTTTCCGAATCTGCTGGCCAATGGCTCGTCCGGTATCGCGGTGGGCATGGCGACCAACATTCCGCCGCACAATATCGCCGAGCTGTGCGATGCCTGCCTGCACCTGATCAAGACGCCTGACGCGCGCGACGACACGCTGTTGAACTACGTGCCCGGCCCGGACTTCCCCACTGGCGGCGTGATCGTCGAGCCGCCCGAGAGCATCGCCCAGGCCTATCGCACCGGGCGCGGCGCCTTCCGGCTGCGCAGCAAGTGGGAGATCGAAGACCTTGGGCGCGGCCAGTGGCAGATCGTTGTCACCGAGATCCCCTACCAGGTGCAGAAATCCAAGCTCATCGAGAAGATCGCCGAGCTGATCCAGACCAAGAAGGTACCGGTGCTCGCGGACATCCGCGACGAGAGCGCCGACGACATCCGCGTGATCCTCGAGCCGCGCTCCAAGAACGTGGACCCCGAGGTGCTGATGGGGCTGATGTTCCGCAATTCCGACCTTGAAGTGCGGTTCTCGCTCAACATGAACGTGCTCATCGACGGGGTGACGCCCAAGGTCTGCTCGATGAAGGAGGTGCTGCGCGCCTTCCTCGACTTCCGGCGCGAGGTGTTGATCCGCCGCTCGCGGCACCGGATGGAGAAGATCGACGCGCGGCTCGAGGTGCTGGAAGGCTTCATCATCGCCTTCCTCAACCTCGACAGGGTGATCGACATCATCCGCTACGACGAAGAGCCCAAGGCGGCGCTGATGCGCGAGGATTGGGGCAAGACCCCTGTCCGCGCCACCTCCGAGGCCGACTACGTCTCGCCCGCACCGGGCGAGGGCGAGTTGAGCGAGGTTCAGACCGACGCGATCCTCAACATGCGCCTGCGGTCGCTGCGGCGGCTGGAAGAGATGGAGCTGGTGCGCGAGCAATCAGCGCTGATGGAAGAGCGTGCGGGTCTGGAGGACCTGCTGGATGACGAGGGGCTGCAATGGGCCCGCATCGCCGAGCAGCTCAAGGAAACGAAAAAGGCGTTCGGCAAGGATTTCGAAGGCGGCGTCCGGCGTACGCAGTTTGCCGAGGCCGGCGCGGTCGAGGACGTGCCGCTCGAGGCGATGATCGACCGCGAGCCGATCACGGTGGTCTGTTCGCAGATGGGCTGGATACGGGCGATGACCGGCCATATCGATCTGAACCGCGAATTGAAGTTCAAGGATGGCGACGGCCCGCGTTTCATTTTCCATGCCGAGACCACCGACCGGCTGCTGGTCTTCGGTTCGAACGGGCGGTTCTACACGGTTTCGGCCGCGAGCCTGCCCGGCGGGCGTGGCATGGGTGAGCCGCTGCGCCTCATGGTGGACCTGCCCAACGAGGTCGAGATCGTCGATCTGTTCATTCACCGTCCCGGCGGGCATCTGCTGGTCGCCTCGAACGCGGGCAACGGATTTCTCGTGCCCGAAGATGACGTGGTGGCCCAGACCCGCGCGGGGCGCCAGGTGCTCAACGTCAAGGGCGAGGACCGCGCCGTGATCTGCCGCCGGGTCGAGGGCGACCACGCCGCCGTGGTCAGCCAGAACGGCAAGCTGCTGGTCTTCCCGGTCTCGGAATTGCCCGAAATGGGGCGGGGCAAGGGCGTGCGCTTGCAGAAATACAACATGGCGCGCGGTCGCCAGGGGGCGCTGGAGCTTGACGGCGGGTTGTCGGACGTGACCACCTTCGACTGGGACAAGGGCCTCAGCTGGGAGATGGGCGGCGGCAAGACTCGACACGAGCCCGACATGTCCGACTGGCTGGGCAAGCGCGCGGGCGTGGGCAAGAAACCGCCGCACGGCTTTCCGCGCAGCTATAAGTTCCGTTAGGGCGGAGCGGCACGGGTTTGCACCCGGGCGTCCGCTGGGCTATCTCGGCCAGTGACACGGCGAATGGAGCAGCCATGAAACGTATTCTCGCCCTCATTCTGGGGGTCGCGGTGCTGGCCGGCTGTGCCGGCGGCAACGACCTGAACCAGCGTCCCGTGCCCTTGGGCGATTTCAGCCTGGGGCATAACGTGGTGGTGGCCTCCAAGATGCAGATGGGCCCGGTCTCGCGCGAGGCCAGCGAGGAGGAGTGGAAGGCGGTTCTGACCAAGGCGATCGACGACCGGTTCGGCCGCTACGAGGGCGAGGGGCTCTATCACCTGGGCGTCAGCGTCGAGGGCTACATGCTGGCGCCGACCGGCGTGCCGGTGCTCTACAAGCCGAAATCGGCGTTGATTATAAATGTCACCGTCTGGGACGACGAGGCGGGTCGCAAGTATCACGACGAGCCTCACCAGATCACCGTTCTGGAGACCACCGACACCGAGTCCTTCGTGGTGGGCTCGGGCGCGACCCGGTCCAAAGGGGAACAGATGGCGGGGCTGAGCTACAACGCGGTCAAGGCGATCGAAACCTGGCTGGTCGAACAGCACGAGCAATGGGGCTGGTTCACGGACAGCCCGACATACAACCCCCCGCGCGAGGAAAAGCCCCAGCCGACCAAGTAGGGTCGCGGGTTTCGGATCGCTGGTGCGATCCGACCGGCAGGGGGGCTCTGCCCCCCTGCACCCCCCGGGGTGTATCGAAACCAGAAAGAAGCCGGTTCGGGCGGCGCAGCGCGCGCCGGCGTGGCGGGGCGTGACCTGCCGTTCGGACAGGCGCGGGCAGGCCAGTGCGAGGGCGCTTGATTTTCCGTCGGGAACCCAATATGTCGCGCGCGCAGAGGAAAACCCGGGGCTGTCGCGGCCCCATGCATATCGAAAAGGGCGCCCCAGATGGCTAAGGAAAAGTTCGAAC
>DOIS01000172.1 GCA_003511785.1 Paracoccaceae bacterium | reverse complement strand
GCCCGGGGCCGGGGGCTCTCGCGTGTTTGCGTCGGCCGGTTGCGCGGTCACGGTGGCGATGGCCCCGCCGGTGGCTGCGGCCTCGCCCGGGCCGCCGCCGCCGGCGGCGAAACCGATGGCGATCGCGGTGGCGCGCAGCTCGTCCCCCGCGCCGATCTCGTCGGCCGCCGCGCGTGCCGCCTGCGACAGGGTGCGCGCGCGCCAGGGTCTCGGCCTCGCTGGTGCCCTCGGGCATCCGCAGCTCGGCGGTGACGAGATTGCCCTCGATCGACGGGAAGAAGACGAAGCGGGTCACGCCCCCGGCCACCAGCGCCGCCGACATCACCGCCGCCGAGACGCAGACCACGACGACGAAGACCGGGTGCCGGATCGCGCCGCGCACGACGCGGCGCAACGGACCGTCGGTGAAGTGGCGGAACCCCGCATCGACACGGCGGCGCAGCGCCTCGGTCGCGCGGCGGGGCGAGTAGCGGCGAGGATCGCCGAGCCGGATATGCGACAGGTGCTTGGGCAGGATCAGGAAGCTTTCGACCAGCGACAGCGCCAGCACGTAGATCACCACCGCCGCCACCGGCCCGATGAACGAGCCCGACGAAGAGGGCAGGAACAGCAGCGGCACGAAGGCCAGGATCGTCGTCATGACCGAGAACAGGATCGGCCGCCAGACCCGCAGGATGCCGCGCTCGGCCGCCTGGTCGGCCCGGGCGCTGTCCTTTTCCAGTTCGGAATAGACGTTCTCGCCCACTACGATGGCGTCATCGACCACGATTCCCAGCGCCAGGATGAACCCGAAGAGCGAGAGCTGGTTGATGGTGGTGCCGAAGAGCTGCATCGGCGCGAAGACGCCGGCGAAGGTGACCACCACGCCAGCCGCCACCCACGCCGCGATGCGCAGGTCGAGAAACAGCAGGAGCACCGTGAAGATCAGAGCCGCGCCGATGGCGCCGTTCTTCACCAGAAGGTCGATCCGGCCCTGAAGCTGCTCGCCCGAGTTTTCCCAGACTACGGCGGTGACGCCCGGGGGCAGGCTGTGGGCCAACTCGGTGTCCAGGTAGCTCTGCACCTGGTCCACGATGTCCAGCACCTGCTCGGTCCCCACGCGGTTGACCGCCACGAACACCGCCGGCTGGCCCGAGACCGAGGCGGTGACGTTGCTTTCGGCGAAACCATCGGTCACCTGCGCGATGTCGCCCAACCGGACCTGCGCGCCGGTGTCTCCGGCGAACAGCAGCTTGTCGCGGAAGGCGTCGGCGGTCTGCGCCTCGCCCAGCACGCGCAGTTGGAAATCGCTCTGCCCGGTGTCGAGCCGCCCCGCGGTCAGGTCCAGGTTGCCGCCCCGGATGCGGTCGGCCAGGTCGGTCAGCCCGATGCGGTAGTCGGTGAGGCTGTGGCGCGGTACGGTGATGTCGATCTGGTCGGTGGGCACGCCCGAGATCTCGACCTGGCTGATGCCCTGCCGGTCGGTCAGGTCGCGGCGCACTTGCTGGGCCAGCGCCTTGAGCGTGGCGCGGATGCTGTCGCCGTAGAGCACCAGCTCGATGGCCAGTTCGGTGGGCTCGACCTCGGCGATGCGGGGTTGCAGGGCGGCGTCGGGAAAGGTGGTGATGCGCGCGACGTTGGTCTCGATGTCGTCCTTCACCGCACCGGTGTCGGCCCCGCTGGTCAGCTCGGCTGTGACCACGCCCACCCCGCGCCGGGCGGTGGATTGCAGCTCGCGCACGCCCTCCAGCCCCTGAAGCTGTTCCTCGATGGGCGTGAGGATGGCGTCGGCCACCTCGGTGGGCGAGGCGCCGGGATAGGCCACGGTGACCGAGACCGCGCCGGTGGCGATCTCGGGGAAGGTGCGGACGGTCAGGTTGAACGCCGCCGCCACGCCCGCGGCGACCAGCGCCGCCATAAGCAGGTTCCCGGCCACCGCGTTGTGCAGAAACCAGCGGATCAGGGCGGACATCAACCGCCCTTCGGCGCGGAGGGCGACCCGGTTTGGGAACTCTGGTCACGTTCGAGCCGCACCCGTTTGTCGTCGAAGGCGGCGGCCAGGTCGCTGAGCATCACCAGATCTCCGGGTTGCAGCGCGCCGGCGCGCTGCACCACCCGCTCCTCGCCCCGGTGCAGCACCTCGACCGAGAGCCGTTCCAGCGCGCCCTCGGACACCCGCCAGGCCAGGTTGCGGCCCTTCACCGCCTCGGCGGGCAGGCCGACCGCGCCGGAGGCGGCCTCGACCGGCAGCGACAGGCGCACCAGCTCGCCGATGCGCAACGGACGGCCCGGGTCAGAAGCGAAGGGATCGCGCACGGCGACCACGAGGCCCACGGTACGGGTGGTGCGTTCGATCGCGGGCACGACGCCGGTGACCACGCCCGACGCCAGCCGCGTGCCGCTCTCGGGCGACAGGATCGCCACCTCGGCCCCGAGCGCGCGCTCGGCCTGGCCCAGCAGGTCCAGCTCCGAGGGCAGGAGGCCCATCTCGATCTCGACGCTGTCCGCGCCCACGATCCGGCCCACCGAAGTGCCGGGCTGGACCAGTTGGCCGGGCGCGGCGGATTCGGCGACCACCACCGCGTCGAAAGGCGCGGTCACGGTGGTGTCGTCCAGCGCGTTTTCCGCCCTCGTCAGCTGTGCGCGGGCGCTGGCCAGTTCGGCCTCGGCGCGGACCTCTTTGAGAATGGCGCCCTGCAACGCGGCCTCGGAGGCGAAATCGCGGTCCTCCAGCTCTTCGCGGCGCTGGCGTGCGATGCGCGCCTCGGTCACGGCGGCGCGGGCCTGCTCGACATTGGCGCGTGCCTGTTCGAGATCGGCTTGGAAACTCGCTTCCTCTAGGCGGAACAGCAGATCGCCACCGGACAGCCGCGCGCCCAGCTCGAACCGCTCGCCGATCTCGGCGATGCGGCCTCCGATCTGCGCGACCACCTCGACCTGCGCGCGGGCGCGGACGAAGCCGGTCTGTTCCAGTGTCAGGCGCGAGACCGGCACGACTTCGGCGGCGGTGACCAGTGGCGGCAAGGGTTCGGGCGTGGCTCGAGTGTCCTGAGGGCGAGCGAGGAACCAGAACACCCCGATGGCCATGGCCACCGCCGCCAGCCCGCCCAGAACCCAGGGCCAGACGCGCCCTGCCTCATCGCTCTCGTCTGCCCAGTCCATCCCGGTCACTTGCCGGCGGCGGGCACGATGAGCGTGCCGCTCACCGGGTCGATCTTGACGTTCTCCACGTCCACGCGGCGGGTCTCGTCCTCGCCGAGGCCGAGGAAGCCCGCATCGACCAGCACCACCAGCGTCTCGAGCCGCGCGGTGTCGAGCGACACCAGCACATCGGTCAACTCGCCCACCTTGTCGCCTTTCGGCGTCTCGACCCGGCGGTTCAGGAGGTCGGCCAGCGAGACGATCTCGGCGGCCAGCCCGATCTGGTTGTCGCGCGCCGGGGGGCGGGGCTGGTGGCCGGGGCCTCGTGCTGGCGGGCGGTGTCGGCGGGCGTCTCCTCCAGCGCCAGGCGGGGCGGGCCGGAGGGGGCGGGCACCGGGGGCGGGGTGACGATGGTCACTTCGTCCGGCGCATCGGCAGGTTCGGCCGGCACCACGGTATAGGTGCTGTCGTCGTCGGTTTCGGCCAGTTCCTGGGCGGCGGTGCCGGTGGTCTCGGCGGGTTGCGCCTGCGCCGGGTCAGGCGCGGTGAGCCGTTCTTCGAGGTCCACGGGCAGGAGCACCCGGTCCAGACCGTGCACCAGCCCCGCGCCGATGGCGGCGCCGCCGCGCAGGATGCGCGCCTCGTTGGCGGCGCGGGCGGCCTTGATGTCGCTCGGGTCCGCCGCGCCTTCCGGCTGGGCCGGGCGCAGGGTCAGCGCGCTGTCGGTATAGGTCACGACCAGCCGAGGGCCGGAGGCGCTGGTCATCTCGACCGGCAGGGCGTCTTCGCGATGTGCGGTGCCGGGGACGACATGCAGGCCCAGGAGATGCGCCAGCGCCACCTCGTTCCGGGGCGCGCGCAAACGCTCCAGCAGCCCCTCGGGCAGACGGGCAAAGGCCTGGTCGGTGGGGGCGAAGAGGGTGAAGGGCGCAGCGCCCACCTCGAACTCGGCCTGGGTCAGCAAGTCATGCGCGGTGTCGAACCGCTCCAGCCCGGCCAGGTCGTCCAGCGCCGTCTGGGCGGCAAGCGGCGCAGCGAGGGCGGTGCTCAGGCAGAGCGGGGCGAGAAGGCGGGCGGGGGCTGCGAACACGAAGCGTCTCCGGCTGTTGGTGACTGACTGCCCGGGCAATGCGCGGGTTTTCGCCGAGTTCCCCCCGAACGCGAAAGCGGCGGGGCCAGACCCCGCCGCTTTGTTCACTTCCGCGTGAAAGCCGCTCAGGCGGCTTCGCGTATCTCTTTCGACTCCTCGACCAGCGCCCGGTGCAGGGCCTTGATGACCGCGTCGCGGTCGTCCTGCTGGACGATGTACTGCACATCGACCGAGCCCGGCAGGTGTTGCAGCGCCAGGCAGCGCAGCCCGGCCTCTTCCATCGCCTGAAGCCCGCGTTCGATGGGCTTGATCCCGGTCAGATCGCGGCCGATCGCGGCCACCAGCGCCAGCCGGTGAATGGTGATCTCGGCATTGGGGAACTCGTCGGTGAGGTCGTTCTCCACCCGGCGGATCGTCTTCAGCGGCGCGTCGAGGTAATGCGTGATCGTGTTCGCGTTGGTCGACTTGGTCACGATCCGCACCTGGTGCCGGGTCAGGATGTCCAGCACGCGCCGATCATAGCCCTTGACCCCCGCCATGTCCTGTTCGAACAGCTCGAGCGCCACGACGTTGAGGCCGGTGACGATCTCGACCGCCGGGCTGTCGGCGGGCTGATCGTCGATCAGCGTGCCCGGGTCCTCGGGGTCGAAGGCGTTGGTCACGCGCAGCGGGATGCCCGCCTTGCGCAGCGTCTTGGCGGCGTTGGGGTGGATGGCCTCCATCCCCATGTTCGACAGCTGGTCGGCCGCGTTGAAGTTGGTGTGCCCCAGCTTGCGCACCGCATCCACGCCGACCAGGTTCGGGTCGGCCGAGGAGAGGTGGAACTCTTTGTGGATGATCGCCTCACCGGCGCCGGTATGGGCAGCGATGCGCGAGAAGGTGACCTCGGAATAGCCGCGGTCGAACTCGCGCATCAGCCCCTCGCGGCATTGGGCATAGCCGGTGACGATGGGCAACTCGGTGGCGAGATCGACGTTGTCGAGCCCGGCGCTGATCCGTTCGGTGAGATTGTATTCCGTCTCGTCGCGCCAGCCGCTGAGGTCCACGAAACGCGCGTTCACGCCGGCGCGTTGCAGCATCAGCATGGAGACGAAGGCGGAATGCGCCTCGCCCAGCCCCGAGAGCAGCTCGCGGATCACCATCATCTGGCTGCCCAGCCGGAAATGGCCGTAGGAGCAGAGCCGCTTGAGGTCGAACAGGCACGACCGCGCCCCCTCGATCCGCTCGCGCACGAACTCGTCGGCCATGGTCAGGTCGCCGGGATGCTCGAGCACCTCGTGGTTGATCTCGACCATCGCGTCGGCCACGCCGGTCAGCGCGTCGAGCCAGCCGCCGTCGGTGTCGTCATTGGCGAACAGGGTGTAGACGCCTGGCGTGCCGGATTTCTTGTGCTCCAACAGCTTGTTGGTGATGCCGCCGAAGGCGGACACCACGAACACGCGATTATAGAGCTGCTCGGGCTCGGCGCCCACCCGGAACAGGGTTTCGCGCAGCTCGGGCAGGCGGCTCATCGACGTGCCGCCGATCTTTTCGACAGTGTGCTTGGCCTTGGTCAAATCAATATCTACCGGGCGGGTGGGCCCGGCCCTCTTTGTTAGCTTTCGGCGGCCGCGTAAGAGCCGTCTTCCTGGTGCACCTCGTTCCCGGTCACGGGCGGGTTGAAGCAGCAGGCCATGACCAGCTCTTCCTCGGCCTTGACGGTGTGTTTGTCGTGCTGGTCCAGCGCATACATCACGCCGGGGCGGATCTCATGCGTCTCGCCGGTGGCCAGATCGGTGATCGTGCCCTTGCCTTTCATGCAATAGACGCTCTCGAAGTGGTTCTTGTAGTGGAACGTGTGCTCCGAGCCTTCCTCGAGGAAGGTGATGTGGAACGAGAACCCCATCTTGTCGTCGGCCAGCAGCATCCGCACGCTGGTCCAGTTTGCGTCCGACACGACGCGGTTCGGTTCCTCGGCGGCGATCTTGTTGAAATCCCTGACGATCATGGTGTGTTACTCCGCGGCAATTTTCTTTGTTTCGGTGACCGCGCGGGCCGCATCCAGAAGGATGTCGAGGCCCTTGCGGAAGGTGTCTTCGGGGGTGGTCAGCGGGGCCAGAACCTTGACCACCTCGTCATCGGCACCCGAGGTCTCGATGATAAGCCCTTTCTCGAAGGCGCGGCCACAGATTTCGCCGGCCAACTCGCCCGAGCCCACATCGACGCCGCGCATCATGCCGCGGCCCTTGAGTTTCGCGCCCGGCACCATCTCGGCCAGTTCGCTCAGTTTCTCTTCCAGGATTTTCGCCTTGGCCTCGGTCTCCTTCTCGAAGCGGTCGTCGGACCAGAACTTCTCGAGGGCGACGCGGGCGGTGACGAAGGCATGGGTGTTGCCCCGGAAGGTGCCGTTGTGCTCGGCCGGCTTCCAGATGTCGTGCTCGCGCTTGATCAGCAGCGCGGCGAAGGGCAGGCCGAAGCCCGAGAGCGATTTCGCCTGGGTAATCAGGTCGGGCTCGATTCCGGCCTTCTCGAAGGCGAAATAGGGGCCGGTCCGGCCGCAGCCGGCCTGGATGTCGTCGACGATCAGCAGCGCGCCATGCTTCTTGGCGAGCCGGGCGATGCCCTGCATCCATTCGTCGGAGGCGGCGTTCAGCCCGCCCTCGCCCTGCACGGGCTCGAAGATGAACGCGGCAGGCGCATCCACGCCGGAGGAGCCATTCTCGAGCATCATCTCGATCTGGCCCAGCGTGTCGACCCCCTCGCCGAAGGCGCCCTCATAGGGGAAGTGGGTCACGTCGCCCAGGTGGCCGCCACCGGCGCCGCCGCGCTTGCCGGAATTGCCGGTCAGCGACAGCGCGCCCATGGTCATGCCGTGAAAGCCGTTGGTGAAGGCGATGATGTTGCGGCGCCCGGTGATCTTGCGCGCCAGCTTCATCGCGGCCTCGACCGCGTTGGTGCCGGTGGGGCCGGTCATCATCACCTTGTAGTCCATGCCGCGCGGCTTGAGGATCTTGTCCTCGAACGCCTCGAGAAAGCGCGCCTTTTCGGCGGTGTACATGTCCAGCCCGTGGGCGATGCCGTCATTCGAGATGTGCTCGATCAGCGCCTCTTTCATGTCCGGGTCGTTATGCCCGTAGTTCAGCGAGGAGCAGCCCGCGAGAAAGTCGATATAGGTGCGGCCCTCGGTGTCGGTCATCTCCGAACCCTGCGCGCTGGCAAAGACGGTGTCGAAGTTGCGGCAGTAGCTGCGCGCTTCGGGTTCGCGTGTTTCGAAGATTTTCTTGTCGGTCGTCATGGAAACTGTCCTTTCGTCTTGGGTCTGCGAGCGGTGGCCCGGCGCGGTTCACGCCGCCTTGGCCTCACGCCCGCGGAAGTCGATCGTGACCATGTTCTCGGTGCTGTGATGGCCGTCGAAATGGTCGTCCTCGGTGAAGTAGGGCTCGCTCTCCACGGTGGCGTCGCGGCGCATTCCGAACTTGCGGAACAGCGCCCAGGACGCCTTGTTATCGCTGGTGATGGTGGTCTGCATCTGCTCGACATCCGTGCAGATGTCGCGCTCCAGCAGGTGCGAGAGCATCTTGCCGCCCAGCCCCAGGCCGCGCGCCTTTTCCGACACGGCGACCTGCCACACGAAAATGGTGCTGGGGTCGGTCGGGACCAGGTGGCCCGAGACCCAGCCGATGATCTCGCCGTCCAGCTCGGCCACCACGCAAGTGTCGCGGAAGTGGTCGCACTGGATCAGGTTGGCATACATCGAGTTCTCGTCGAGCGGCGGGCAGCTGCGCACCAGGTCCCAGATCGCCGACCCGTCCTCGGGCGTGGGCGCACGAAAACTGGGAGTGCTCGTCTTCTTGAACGGAACGGTGCCTGACATGGCGCATGGCCCTCCTTTTGCTTTGAGTGGCTAAGTAACAACCGAGGGACAAAATCTCAAGGAGCTAAGGTAATTTTCTTCCCCGGGGCAGAAATTTGCCATTTCCATCCATATATGCTTGAATAACAGCCACTTTTGAGAGGGATCAAGCGAAGATATGCTTCAAAATACAAAGGATTACTCATTCGAATTGACCATTGAAACGGTTGCGGGGCTCTGCCAAAATCCGACGATGGAACGGGTGGACGAAACACTTATCGCGCTCAGGCGCATCCTGCGCGCGGTCGATCTTTTCGGGCGCGAATTGGCCCAATCCGTGGGGCTGACAGCGGTGCAGTTCCGCGTGCTCCAGATCGTGGCCGAGCGTGACCATTGCACGGCCAAGGAGATATCGCAGCGTATGCGCGTGTCCCAGGCGGCCGTCACCTCGCTGGTGGACAGGCTGGTGTCTCGCGGGATGGTGGTGCGCGAGAAATCCGAGGTGGACCGCCGCCAGATCAACATCGTCACCACGCCGGCCGGGCGCGAAACCATCGCCGGCGCCCCCGACCCGCTGCAACAGCGCTTCGTGCAGAAGTTCGACAATCTCGACGAATGGGAACAGTCGATGCTGGTCGCGGCACTGCAGCGCGTGGCCACGATGCTCGAGGCCGAGGATATCGACGCCTCGCCGGTGCTCTATCACGGCGAGATCCGCCGCTCCTCCTGAGCGCGCGGATGCGGCCCGCGCCGCGGTCCCGCTTCTTTCTGGTCCAAAAATACCCCGGCCCCGGACCGGCCATGCGCGCCCGGCAGGTCAAGGGCGCTGCCCTCCGCCACCGGCCCGGAAAATTCGAAATTTTCCGCTGCATTTTCTTTGCAAGAAAATGCCGCCGTCACACCCACTTCGCCAACGGCGGCAGGCTCATCAGCACGGCGTTGGCGTCATGCCCGGCGGCCAGGCCGAACTTGGTGCCCCGGTCATAGACCAGGTTGTACTCGGCATAGAGCCCGCGATGGACAAGCTGCGTCTCGCGGTCGGCCTCGTCGCAGGCCTGCACCCTGCGCCGTTCCACCAGCGGCACGTAGGCGGGCAGGAAGGCGCGCCCGATATCCTGCGTCAGCGCGAAATCCGCCGCCCAGTCGCCAGTGCAGTAGTCGTCCATGAAGATGCCGCCCACGCCCCGCGCCCGGCCCCGGTGGGGGATGTAGAAATACTCGTCCGCCCATTCCTTGAGCCTCGGGTAATGCGCCGCCCCGTGCGGGTCGAGATGCACTTTCTGCGTGTCGTGGAAATGCGCGGTGTCCTCGTCATACTCGATGCAGGGGTTCAGGTCGGACCCGCCGCCGAACCACCAGGCATGGGGGGTCCAGAACATCCGCGTGTTCATGTGCACCGCCGGCACATGCGGGTTGCGCATATGGGCAACCAGGCTGATGCCACTGGCCCAGAAGCGCGGGTCGTCGGCCACGCCGGGCAGGCCCTTGCGGGCCATCATGGCCGCCTGCGCCGCCTCGCCTAACGCACCGTAAACGGTCGAGACATTGACGCCGACCTTCTCGAAGACGCGCCCACCCCGCATCACGCTCATCAGCCCGCCGCCCGCGTCCGAGCCGTCGTCGGATCGCCGCCGCGTCTCGCTCACCTCGAACCGGCCCGGCGCCTCGTCCGAGAAGGGGCCGGTGGCGTGGCTGTCCTCCAGCGCCTCGAAGGCGGTCACGATCTCGTCGCGCAACTGCCGGAACCAGTCGCTGGCCTGGCGGCGCTCGGCCTCGAACGGGTCGTTTGCAGTCATCTCGGGGGTCCTTTCGGTCAATGCGCGGGCGCGGCCACCGGGTCGAGCAGGGTGCGCCCGCCGTCCACGGTCAGGATCTGCCCGGTCATGAAGCTCGACGCATCGGCGGCCAGGTATTGCACCGCCTCGGCCAGCTCCGACGGCCCGGCGATGCGCGAGAGCGGCGTGTGCTCCTCGATGTCCTGGCGATAGGCGCGGTTGTCCTTCAGCGTGGTCTTGAGCGAGTTGCTCATCACCGAGCCCATCGCCACCGCGTTCACCCGGATGCGATAGGGCGCGTAGGCCACTGCCAATGAGCGGGTGAGCTGGTCCAGCGCCGCCGAGGAGACCGAGAAGGCCAGCAGGTCGGGATGGGTGCGTCGCGCGGCGATCGAGCTGAGATTGATGATCGAGCCGGCACTGCCCTCGGTCTGGCCCTCGGACTGCTTGATCATCCGGCGGGCGATCATCTGGCTGAGACGCAGCGCCGAGATCACGTTCTGGTTCAGCAGCGTGATGACCGAATCGTCCTCGACCTCGAGCGGGTCCGAGGGGATCACCTGCCGCGCGCCGTTGACCAGGATGTCCACCCGGTCGAAGGCGTCGATCGTGGCCGAGAGCAGGTTGGCCAGGGTCAGCCGCTCGCGCAGGTCGCCCGCGAAATAGCGCACGTTGCCCTCGTCGGCGGTGTCGCCCA
>DOIS01000121.1:4363-6974 GCA_003511785.1 Paracoccaceae bacterium | reverse complement strand
CCGGGGGCGCGGGCATTCCAGGTTTCTACACCAAGACCGGCTATGGCACGCAGATCGCCGAGGGCAAGGAGGTCAAGGAGTTCGACGGCGAGAACTACATTCTCGAACGCGGCATCTTCGCTGATCTCTCCGTGGTCAAGGCGTGGAAAGCCGACACCACAGGCAACGCGATCTTCCGCAAGACCGCGCGCAACTTCAACCCGCCGGCGGCGATGTGCGGCAAGGTCTGCGTGATGGAGGTCGAGGAGATCGTCGAGCCCGGCGAACTGGACCCCGATCACATCCACCTTCCCGGCATCTACGTGCACCGCCTTATCCAGGGCAACCACGAGAAGCGCATCGAGAAAATCACCACCCGCAGCCGAGAGGAGGCCTGATCCATGGCATGGGACCGCAATCAGATGGCCGCACGGGCGGCGCAGGAACTCGAAGACGGCTGGTATGTTAATCTCGGCATCGGCATCCCGACGCTGGTGGCGAATTACGTGGGCGACAAGGACATCACCCTGCAATCCGAGAACGGGATGCTGGGCATGGGCCCCTTCCCCTATGAGGGCGAAGAAGACCCCGACCTCATCAACGCCGGCAAGCAGACCATCACCGAGTTGAACCGCACCTCCTATTTCGACAGCGCGACCAGCTTCGGCATGATCCGCGGCGGCAAGATCGCGGCGGCGATCCTGGGCGCCATGGAGGTGGCCGAGAACGGCGATCTGGCCAACTGGATGATCCCCGGCAAGCTCGTGAAGGGCATGGGCGGCGCCATGGACCTGGTGGCCGGTGTCGAGAAGGTCGTGGTGGTGATGGACCACCAGAACAAGGCGGGCGAGAGCAAGTTGCTGAGGGAATGCACCCTGCCGCTGACCGGCACGGGCGTGGTCGACCGGATCATCACCAACCTCGGCGTGCTCGACGTGGTCGAGGGCGGGCTGAAAATCGTCGAATGCGCCGATGGCGTGACCGAGGACGAGATCCGCGCCGCCACCGAGGCGACCATCGTCAACTGATCCGCAGGAGCGGGACGCACCGAACGGGGCGCGGCGCAGGCCGCGCCCCGTTTCAGTTCATGGCCACGAACACGCAGCCGTCCGAGATCAGCTGCGGCGGCGTCCGGCAGAGGCCGCGCGCGACGTTGAAGGCGGCCAGAACCTTGGGCACGTAATCGCGCGCCTCAGCGAAGGGCGGCACGCCGGCGTGGTCGCGCACCGATCCCTCCCCCGCGTTGTAGCCCGCAAGCACAAGGATCGGGTCGCGATCGAACCTGCGCATCAGCCAGTCGAGATATTTCACCCCGCCCGCGATGTTCTGCTCGGCGGCGAAGGCGTCCGCGACCCCGAACCGGGCCGCCGTGTCGGGCATGAGCTGCATCAACCCCTGCGCTCCGGCCCGGCTGACCGCATCCGAGCGGCCCGCCGATTCCACCGCGATTACCGCCAGCACGAGAGCGGGCGACACCTCGGTGCCCACGGTCGCGCGCAGGATCGGCACGCCGTTGTCGCGCGCGATGGCCTGGAGCGCCTGGAGGCGCGGGGCGACGACCGCGCCCTGCCCGGCCAGCACCCGCAAGGCGGGCTCGAGCCGTCCGGGCCCGCTTTGCTCCAATGCGGGGGAAATCTCCTCCCAGAACCAGCCGTAGCGGCCCGGCACGGCCAGCGGCCCCTCGGCCGCGACCTCGGTCGGCGCTGGGCCCGCGGCGGTGGCCGGCGCGGCCTCGGGGTCGATCTGCACGGTGATGCGTTTGCGGGCGCCGGGCGCGGGCGGGGTCACGCGCTTGGCCTCGAACTCGGGGAAAGGTTTCGGCCCCTCAGCCTGTCCGGGATCGACCGCACAGGTAAGCGCCAGCCCGGCAAGAAGGGAAATGCTGCGCAGGGTCATCCGCGTCATCGGTCTGCTCTCAAGGGTTTCTTCAGATTTTTGCGCCACGATGCACCCGAACCCGCCGTTGGCGCCAGAAAAACCCGCTCAATTCGGGCAGAAACGCCCGAATTGGCACCGATTTACCGCGAACCGGAAGCCGGAAAAAACGGGAGTGACATTTTTTATTATTTTGAATCATGCTGTTAGAGAAAAACTGCGAATTTTCTCATGCGGCTGAAAATTTTCCTTCATCGCGCCCAAATCTCGCCACAGGTGACTGGCTATATGTATCCATACCACGGCGCCACCAAGCCAAAGACGAGAGAGCAGACACGACAGGCACCGGGGTAAGACGAAGCCAAAACCTAGAGATCCTATGGAGGGACTACCCATGCTGAAATTCATCAAAAACTTCCGCAACGACGAAGATGGCGCAGTGACCGTTGACTGGGTCGTGCTGACCGCAGCCGTCGTGGCCCTGGCCGGCGCCGCCTACACCTCGATCGAATCCGGCACCTCGACCCTGGCCGGCAACGTCGAGGACGCGATCACCGCGGGCACGGTGTCCAAGTAAGGTCATCGCCTGACTTACGAGATCGAACGAGGCCACGCCTCCCGCGCGGGGTGTGGCCTCTTCACGTTCCTCATCTAGTTCAAATTGTAAAAATCGGGATCGACGCGATGTTCGGGCAATTCAGGATTTTTCGCAAAGACGAAGATGGCGCGGTCTCGGTTGACTGGGTCGTGCTGACCG
>DOIS01000121.1:0-4059 GCA_003511785.1 Paracoccaceae bacterium | reverse complement strand
GCGGTGATCGCCCTGGCCGGCGTCACGGTCACCGCCATCGAAGGCTCCACCGGCAGCGTCGGGGACGCGGTCGGCACCGAACTGACCGGAACAACGGTCTCGAAATAGACCGGCGAGGGCCGTCCGCCAGGTGCGGAAGGGCGCCCCCGGATCGACCAGCTGTGAAAGGAAACGCCATGCGCGCAGTATTCGGACTTGTCCTGATCGTCGGTATCGCCCTGGCAGGCGGCGCCGTCATGCTGGTTCAGAAGACCGTCGAGAATTACGAGGCGCAACTCGCCCAGGCCCGCAGCGAGGGCCAGCCCGCCATTCCCACGCGCGAGCTTTACGTGGCCAACCGCCAGTTGCGCTATGGCGAACGGCTCGACCCCGAAAGCGTCACCCTGATCAACTGGCCGCTGAACGCCGTGCCCGAAGGCGCCTTTACCGCCGATGCCGATCTGTTCCCGGCCGACGAGACCGACAACCGCTTCGTCCTGCGCGCGATGGAACCGGGAGAGCCGATCCTCGCCATCAAGGTCACCGACCCCGGCGAGGATGCCGGCATCACCTCGCGCCTGGAACGCGGGATGCGCGCCTTCGCCATCAAGGTCGACGTGGCCTCGGGCGTCTCGGGCTTTCTGCGCCCCGGCGACCGGGTCGATGTCTATTGGACCGGCAATCTGCGCAACGTGGACGAGGGCGAGCGCGGCGACATCACCCGCCTGATCGAGTCGGGCGTGAAGCTGATCGCCATCGACCAGAGCGCCGGCGGCGACATCGAGGGGGCGCTGATCGCGCGCACCGTCACCGTCGCGGCCACGCCGCAGCAGGTCGCGGCCCTGGCCCAGGCCCAGACCACCGGGCGGCTGTCGCTGGCGCTGGTGGGCGCCGATGACGACACCATCGCCTCGGTGATCGAGGTCGATCAACGCTCGCTTCTGGGCATCGAAGAGCGCCAGGAAGTCGTCGAAGCGCCCAAGGAAGAGGTCTGCACCATCCGCCAGCGACGCGGGGCCGAGGTGGTCGATATCCCGATCCCCTGCACGAATTGACCGCGATAACAGCGTGTTAGAGACCGGAGCGGGGCCCGCGATCCGCGCGCCCCGTTTTTGCATGTTGCGACTTGTCCACATAACCTTCGGGCCGGAAACCATTGATTCTTGCAAAAAATCCCCGTCTGGCCCAGAGTGGTGCGAAGACTGGGCGGCAAGACCCATCCCCGAGGCGTGATCGAGAGGCAGGTCACATGACATTGAAAGACTGGATCAGGGCGGCCCTCGCAGGCTGTGCCCTGGCGGTGATGCCGCTGGCCCAGAGCGCGACGGCGGAAACCCTGCGCGTCGTCAACAGCGGCGTCGAATCGACCCTGAACGTGCCCATGAACCGCGCGGTCGTGGTGGAAAGCGACGTCCCCTTCGCCGAATTGAGCATCGCCAACCCGGGCATCGCCGACATTTCGTCGCTCTCGGACCGCACCATCTATGTGCTGGGCAAATCGCCGGGCCTGACCACGCTGACCCTGCTGGACGCGGCCGGGCGCCTGATTACCAACGTCAACGTCCGCGTCGCCGCCGATGTGACCGAGTTCAAGGAACGGCTACGCCAGATCCTGCCGGGCGAGCGGATCGAGGTGCGCACCGCGAATGACGGGATCGTGCTGTCGGGCACCGTGTCCAGCAGCCAGCGCCTGCAACGCGCGCTCGATCTGGCCGAACGCTACGCGCCCGAACGGGTTTCGAACCTGATGAGCGTCTCGGGCGTGCAGCAGGTCATGCTCAAGGTCCGCTTCGCCGAGATGCAGCGGTCGGTCTCGAAATCGCTGTCCTCGTCCTGGGGCTTCAACGGTGGCACGGATTTCGGCGTCAACGGCGGCACCGGCACCGTGGCGACGCAGCCGGCTCTGGGCAACGCGCTGGCCGGCAACATCCCCGCCACCAACGAGAACGCCGGCGCGGTGCTCTTCGGCTTCAACGCGGGCTCGGTCCAGGTGGGACTGCTGCTCGAGGCACTGGAACAGAAGGGCGTCGTGCGCTCGCTGGCCGAGCCGAACCTGACCGCGCTGTCGGGACAGGAGGCCAAGTTCCTGGCCGGCGGCGAATACCCGGTGCCCGTGGCGCAGGACGACGACACCATCTCGGTCGAGTTCAAGCCCTTCGGGATTCAGCTGAATTTCATTCCCCGAGTGATCGACAACGACGCCATCAACCTCGAGCTGCAAGCCGCCGTCTCGGCGATCGACACCTCGAACGGGGTCAACATCAACGGGTTCGAGATCGACGCCTTCACCCGGCGCGAGACCTCGACCACGGTCGAGCTGCGCGATGGCGAGAGTTTTGCCATCGCCGGGCTGATCGAGGACAACTTCCTCGACAACGTGACCGGCCTGCCCTGGCTGGGCGATGTGCCGGTCCTGGGCACTCTGTTCCGCAGCACCGATTACGCCCGTAACCAGACCGAACTGGTCATCATCGTCACCGCGCATCTGGTCACACCCACGCGCGGCGAGGCCCTGGCCCTGCCCACCGACCGGGTCAAGCCTCCGAGCGAGAAGGACCTGTTCCTGTTCGGCCGCACCGCCCGCACCGAGCGCCCGACCAGCGGTGCCGCCGGCGAGGTCGCCAAACAGGACTTCAGCGGCTCCTACGGCTATGTGATGGACTGAGCGAAAGGACGCGCCATGTGGAAACCGATCATCGGACTGGCCCTGGCCGTCTCGTTGTCCGGCTGCGCGCAGGAAGCCGGCCACAGCATCGATGGCGGCACGTTCGGCAACGCCACCATGAACAACACCCAGATCATGAACGGCGAACGGGAATGGACGGTGCAACTGGCCAACCGCTTCGCCGCCGAAGTACCCACCACGATCACTTTCGACTTCAACAGCGCCCATCTCGACGCCGCCGCGCGCGCCACGCTGGACCGTCAGGCGCATTGGATCAAGCAGTTCCCCGAGGTCCGCTTCCGCGTCTATGGCCATACCGATGCGGTGGGCTCGGCCGCCTATAACAAGCGCCTGGGCCAGCGCCGCGCCAATGCCGCGGTGGCCTACCTCACCTCGCGGGGAATCAGCCGCTCGCGGCTCGAAGCCGTTGTTTCCTTCGGCGAAACAAGACCCCTCGTCCAGACCCAGGCGCGCGAACGCCGCAACCGGCGCACCGTGACCGAGGTGACCGGCTTCCTCAAACGCCACCCGACGGTGATGGACGGCAAATATGCCCAGATCATCTACCGCGACTACATCCAGAGCGCACAGTCCCGGACCGTGCTCACCGGGATCGAGGTCTCCGAAATAGGCGAGTGACAATGGCGCCGACCACGGCGCCATCGTTCACGCATTCCCTACAATTGGGGTTTTTTGGCCCAAATCTTGCCCAGATTTCCCGCGACAGTGTCCGGCATAGGACGAGTGCGCCCCCCGACCATCCGGGCGCTGCCGGTCGCGGATCAGTCGGAAATCGGGAGATAGCCCGCCCTGCTCCGCGCCTTTTGTGAGAAGGACAAGGCTATGAGCAGTGGCACGCCACAATCCGAGACGCCCCCCGTCGTCGCCTGCACGATCAGCCGCGACGTTCAGAACTTCGATCTGCTGATCGAGGACATGGAAACCGCCCTGGGCGAAAGCTGGGGCGATCTGGGCTTTGCCGAGGCGCTGGCGTTCTTCTCCCAACCCGAGGCCTCGGCGCTCGAATTCGTGGCCCTGGCCATCGACGGCGAGGACGAGGACAACCTGGTGCTTCTGGGCGAGATCATCACCCAGGCCAAGTCGCGCGGCATCAACGTGATCCTGATCGCCGAGGATGTCACCCCCGCCTCGCTGCACCAGCTGTTGCGCAAGGGCGCCGATGAATTCGTCCCCTACCCCCTCCCCGAAAAGGAGTTGCAGCAGGCCATCGACCGGCTCGACGCGCCCGCCTCCGAACCACAGGCTGCCCCGCCACAGACCCATGCGCTGAAGTCCGGCAGCGCCAAGGACGGCGCGGTGATCGTCACCCACGGGCTGGCCGGGGGCGTCGGCTCGACCACGCTGGCGGTCAACCTCGCCTGGGGACTAGCCTGCCTCGTACCCCAGGACCGTCC
>DOIS01000011.1 GCA_003511785.1 Paracoccaceae bacterium | reverse complement strand
AGAGCCGACTTTTTCAGCAGCCTGCTAGAGACCCGCATCGACGAGGCCGCCAGGGGTCTTGTGCGCCTGCGCAGCCTGTTCGGCCCGGACCTTCGGCCTATGTTCGTGCCTCCGTGGAACCGCGTCGCGCCGGACCTGCTCCCGGCTCTGCCCGGGCTGGGCTTTACCCATCTGTCAACCGTCACGCCCCGCCGTGCGCCCGAGGCCGCGCCGGGCCTTGCGCAGGTCGACGCCCATCTCGACCCGATCGACTGGAAGGGCAGCCGGGGCCTCGCAGACCCCGACCGGCTGATCGCGCAGATCGCGGCGCAGTTGGCCGAGCGGCGCTCGGGCCGCGCCGACGCGAGCGAACCCTATGGCATCCTGACGCATCATCTGGCACATGACGAGGCGATCTGGTCCTTTATCGACACGCTGCTGGCGCGGCTGATGCGGGGGCCGGTGCGTCCCTGGACCGTGCCCCACATGGAGACACCGACATGAGCCGACTGGATTCGATGCTGCGCCGCCTGACCGCCCAGCGCGACGGTCTGAACTGGGCGGCGGACCAGATCGCCGACCGGCCGGGCGATGCGCTGGACCTGGGCCTCGGCAACGGCCGGACCTATGATCACCTGCGCGAGATCCTGGCCGGCCGGCGCATCTGGGTGATCGACCGGGTGCTGCAATGCCACCCGTCCTGCGAGCCGCCGCAGGCCGACTTTCTGCAAGGCGAGGCCGAGCCGATGCTGGAGAAACTGGCGGCCGTCGGCGCCCGTATCGTGCTGGCGCATTACGATTTCGGCTTCGGCATCAAGGAGAAGGACGTGGCCGAGGCCGCCCGGCTCAGCCCCCTCATCGCCCGGGTGATGGCGCCGGGCGGGCTGATCGTCTCGGGCCAGCCCCTGGTCGGGTTCGAGGAACTCACCGGCCCCGAAGGCATCCCGCCCGGGCGCTACCTGTTCTATCGCGCCTGAGGCTGCTTCAGCAGACCCCATTGGTGCGAACGGACAGTGGCGACGAGGGGAGCGAGCGCCCCCTCGTAAGCCCCTCAGCCGCGCAGTGTCCCGCCGGTGGCCTTCTGCACCTTTTCGACCACCCGGGCCGCCACCGCCTCGATCTCGGCGTCGGTGAGCGTCTTGTCCACGGGCTGCATCCGCACGGTCATGGCCAGCGACTTGCGCCCCTCGCCCAGCGATCCGCCGATGAATTCGTCGAAGACGCGCACCTCTTGGATCAGCGCCTTGTCGGCCCCTTGTGCGGCGTTGACCAGCGCCTGCGCCTCGACCTCGACGCCCACCACGAAGGCGAAATCGCGCTCGACCGCCTGCAAGTCGCGCACCTCCAGCGCGGTGCGCGCCGCGCCGGACTTGCGCGGCTGCGGCACAGCGTCGGGCCAGAGGGTGAACGCCATGGCCGGGCCCTTGACGTCCAGCGCCTGCAACACGCGCGGGTGCAACTCGCCGAACACGCCCAGCACCTTCTTGGGCCCGAGGCAGATGCGCCCGTGCCGGCCCGGGTGCCACCAATCGGCCCCGTTGCGCAGGATCTGCACCTTGGCCGGTGCGCCGATGGCGGCCAGGGCTGCCTCGGCATCGGCCTTGACGTCGAACACGTCCACCGGACGCGCGGCGCCATGCACGTCCTTGGGTCCGGTGCGCCCGACCAGCAGCCCCGTCACCTGGGTCTCCTGCTCGCCCGGCTCGCCCCCGGCAAAGACCGGGCCGACCTCGAACAGGGCGAGATCCATGAACCCCCGCGCCTGGTTGCGCGCGGCGGCTTGCAGCAGGCCCGGCAACAGGTCGGGACGCATGTGGCTCATCTCCGAGGAAATCGGGTTCTCCAGCCGCGTGGCGTCCGTGCCGCCGCCGAACAGTGCCGCCGCCTCTCGGTCGATGAAGGAATAAGTGACGCATTCGTTGTAGCCCAGCGCGGCCGTCGTGCGCCGCGCCGCCTGCAATCGGCGTTGGCGCGGCGTCATCACCGGCTTGGACACGCCCTCGCTAACCCGCCGCAGGGGCCGCCCCTTCAACCCGGTGAGCGAGGCGATGCGCGCCACCTCCTCGACCAGGTCGGCCTCGCCCTGCACGTCGGGCCGCCAGGAGGGCACATGCGCCATGTTCCCCTCCAGCCGGAAACCCAGCCGCGTCAGCGTCTGGCGCTGCTCGCTCTCGGGTATGTCCATGCCCACCAGCGAGACCACCCGCGCCGGGTCCAGCCGGTAGGCGCGGGCGGTGTCCGGCACATCGCCCGCCACGACCATTTCCGAGGCCTCGCCGCCCGCGTGGTCGACGATCATCCGCACCGCGCGCTCCAGCCCCTCGCGGGTGAAAGCCGGGTCCACCCCGCGCTCGAACCGATAACGCGCGTCCGAGTTGATCTTGAGCGCGCGCCCGGCATAGGCGATCTGCACCGGGTCCCAATAGGCGCTCTCGACAAAGACATTCACCGTCTCGTCGCTCACCCCCGAGGGGGCGCCGCCCATGATACCGGCGATGCTTTCGGCGCCGTTGTCGTCACCGATCACCATCTGGCCGGGCTGGAAAGTGTATTCCTTATCGTCCAGCGCCATCAGCGTCTCACCGCCCTGAGCGCGATAGACCCGCAGATCGCCCGCCACCTTGTCGGCGTCGAAGACGTGCAAGGGCCGGTTCTGATCGAAGGTGAAGAAGTTGGTCACGTCCACCAGGAACGAGATCGGCCGCAGCCCGATCGCGCGCAGCCGGTCCTGCAACCATTGCGGCGAATGCCCGTTGCGCACGCCCCGGATCATCACGCCACAGAACAGCGGGCAGCCGTCGCGCGTGTCGGCGTCGATGCTCACCCCGATGGGCGAGACGAAATCGGGCAGCACCGGCTCGTAAGACTGGTCGCGCAGCACGCCCAGGCCCCGCGCCGCCAGGTCGCGAGCGATGCCGCGCACGCCCAGCGCGTCGGGGCGGTTGGGGGTGATGGCGATCTCGATCACCGGGTCGACCTTGGCCGGGTCGTTCTCGGCCAGCCAATCGACAAAGCTCTGGCCCACCTCGCCCGAGGGCAGTTCGATGATGCCGTCATGCTCGTCGGAAAGCTCCAGCTCGCGTTCCGAGACCATCATGCCATGGCTTTCGACGCCACGGATCTTGCCCACCTGGATCGTGGTGTCGATGCCCGGCACATAGGTGCCCGGCTTGGCCACCACCACGGTGATCCCCTCGCGCGCATTGGGGGCGCCGCAGATGATCTGGGTCTCGCCCGCGTCGGTCTGCACCGTGCACACGCGTAGCCGGTCGGCATCGGGGTGTTTCTCGGCCTGGGTGACATGGCCCAGAGTGAAATCGCGCAGCCGGTCGGCAGGGTTGACGACCGCTTCGACCTCGAGGCCCAGATCGGTCAGCGCCTCGGCGATCTCGTCCACCGAGGCGCTGGTGTCGAGGTGATCTCTGAGCCAGGAAAGCGTGAATTTCATCGGTCCGGTCCTTGCGCTGAATGCTGGCAGGGGAATGGCAAGAAAACGCCCCGACTGCAAGCGCCGCCCGGGCCGCGCGTGGCGCCGGACCCGGCGCCGTGACCGATGCGCCGCGGCTCAGGTGTCGTCGCGGATCATGTCGGGCACGCCGAGACGGTCGATCAGGCGGTTGGTCTCGCGCTCGACCAGGCCCAGATTGCTGTCGCGCACCGTGGGCAGCAGGGCGCGGGCGCGGCGCAACTCGCCATAATCCAGCCGCGCGTGGACCACGCTCGGGCCCCGTGCCAGCGATGGCCAGCGGATGGCCGAACGGATCCAGGATGCGCGAGCCGCCCCAGAAGTTCAGGTCCATCTCCGGCCCCACCCGGTTCACCATGATCGAGGGCACGCCATACATCATCGAGTAGAAATGCATCGTGGCGGTCCAGCCCGAGGGGTTGTCGAACGCCTCACCCACCGCTTCGACGCCGGAGGAAATCGGCGCGATCAAGAGCGTGGCGCCATGCAGAAAGGCCAGGTGCGTGAGCGCCGGGTTCCACAGATCGGCACTGATCAGCAGGCCCAGCCGCCAATCCTCGTCGATGGCGTGGGTGTCCACGAACCGCCCCTGGGCGTAGTATTTCGTCTCGATCAGCTTGCCATAGGAGGGCAGGTTGATCTTGCGGTGGATGTAGATCAGCCGCCCCGCCTTGTAGACCCCGGCGGCATTGTAGAATTGCGCGCCGGGCCCCTCCTCGACGAAGCCCACGACCAGGATCGTCTCGCCCGCCGCCCGGCTCAGCTCCAGAAGGCGCGGATCGTCGCGGCGCATGGTCACGTCGAGCAGGTTCTCGGCCCCGTAATGGCCCACCATCGACAGTTCGGGAAAGACCAGGAGATCGGCCTCCACCTCCCGCGCAGCCGCGACCCAGCGGTGATGCTCGGCGAAATTGGTGTCGAGATCGCCGATGGCGCTGGCGAATTGCGCGGCGGCGACGGTCAGGTTGCTGGTCATGCTGTTACCTCCTGCCGGGGTCTGGCCGCGTCACTCGCCCTGGAACCGCTTGGCCAGATCGTCCTCGTCGCCCATCGCGGCCAGCTTGATCTCGCGCGCGAAGCGCAGGGTCGGCTTGACCATGAACAGGATCGAGCCCACGAGAAACAGCCAGATCGCCTGGGTCTCGTATTCCTTCCAGAAGAACAGGATCGAGCCGATGGTGAAACAGAGCCCCGCCACGAAACTCACCGCCGTGTAGGCGATCTCGAACATCGCATAGACCCGGCGGCTGCGTTCGCTCTTCTGTCGGTTGTGATGCCTGAACAGGGCCATGTCACCTCCTTCTTCCGAGCCCCTGTCGCGCCAACGTCACAGGCGATTTCGAGTTCCGCCGGGCCCGCTCATCAGGCCCGACGGCCTTCTCCACCCGCGAAAAGCCCCCGAAAGGCTCTGATGAGCGGGTCCGACGTCATCGGTTAAGACATCCATACAGCGCCAGCCTGGCAAAGCTAGGGCCTGTGGACATTCATCTTGATGCGATGAGCGCCGCGACAAGGTTCCAGTTAGCGGCATAACTGTTGTCGGTTTTGTCGTAACGTGATGCGATACCACGGAATTCCTTGATCCTGGCAAAGGGCTCTGTTGCA
>DOIS01000023.1:639-4095 GCA_003511785.1 Paracoccaceae bacterium | reverse complement strand
CGGCGCAGAAATCGGGCGACAATCGGTTTACGGATTGGAAGCAATCAACCGCTCTGCGGGAAGTGGGTTCGGCGTTTCGCCTCCAGATCCAAGTCGCGCACCCGCAGCAACCCCTCGGCCTCGAGCGCCGCGCGCAAACGCGGTGTGTCGGCGCAGGTCTCCTCGTGGAAGGCGCGCAAACCGGCTTCGCCCTCCTGCGCCAGGATCTCGGCGAAGAGCTCGTGCAGCGTGACCCCGCCGCGCGCGCGCGGGCGCGAGGGGCCCAGCTCGGCGCGATAGGAGCCTTTCTCGTGGCGATAACGGAAGGCGGCGATCCACTCCTCCCAGCTTTGCGCGTGGCAATGGCACAGATCGACCCCGTGCAGCTCGACCTCGCCGGGGTTCATCTCCTCCCCGCGGAAGACGTTGTGGATCTTGACCGTCAGCGCGCCGAGCCCGGTGCGCAGGAAGAGCTTGCCGGCCACATGGCTCAGAAACCCGCCCTTCAGATAGCGCCCATAGGTCGGATAGAGCCGGTCCACGATGGCCTCGCGCGCCGGGCCGTTGGGGATGAACCCCTTGAATAGCGTGCCGCCCCCGGCCAGCGCCTCGATCGGGCGCACCCGGGCACAAAGCGCGGCATCGGGCAAGGCGCCCAGCAGGTCGGGCAGGGGCGCCTCGGGCCAGAGAAACTCGTCCACGTCCATGTGGATCAGCCAATCGACCTCGGCCCGGCGGCCATAGGCATGGGTGGCGTTGGCGGTCTGGCGCACCTGATGCTTGGCCGGGCGCTTGCCGGTGAGCTTTGCCCAATGCGTGGCATCGCAGGCGGTGACGCGGATCTTGGGATGCGCCTTGAGCGCGGCCTGCGTGTCGGGATCGGGATCGTCGAGATAAAGATAGAGCCGGTGCGCGCCCAGTTCGAGGTGATGCGCGGCGAAGGCCTCGATCTCGGCCAGCGGCGCCTTGATGGTCGCGCTCAATCCCCAACTAGCCATGTTCGCCTCCTCATGCGCCCTCAGGCAGCTCCCCGAACCAGCGCGCCACCCGCGCGTCCAGGTCCAGCCGCGCGGTCACCAGCATGTCATGCGCCGCCAGCCGGGTCAGCAGGTCGCGCCGCGCGGTGCCCATCTCGGTGAAGAAGCGGCGCAACCCCGGCGTGCCCTCCTCTTCGAGTATCACATGAAGAACGTCCTGCAACTTCATGTTTTCGTGTTCTTTCTTGCGATAGGAGCCGTGGCTGAGCCGATAGGCGAAATGCCGTTCGAAATGCGTCCAGGAGGGCGCGTGGGCGTGGCCGACATAGGCGCCCGGGGGCATGTGCCCCTCGCGCAGCCGCTCGCCGCGCTGCAAGACCGCGTGGATGCCGAAACGGATATGCTCCTGCCCCGTCCGGGCGATGTTCTTGCCGCCGGTATAGCTCAGGAACCCCTCGGGCACATAGGCGCCGAACTCGGGGTAGATGCGCGGCAGCACCGATTTTGAATGCCCGGCCTGCTTGCGGGTCAGCTTGAAGTGCACCTCGCCCGACCAGGGCTCGGGCTGGGCCAGCATCTCGGCCGGGGACAGGCGCAGATAGGGCGCGCCCACCGGCGTCTCGGCGATGATCTCGGACATCGGCCGGGGCAGCAGCAGGAACTCGTCCACGTCGAGATGCGCCAGCCAGTCCAGCCGCGTGCGCCGATAGGCGCGCGTCGCGTTGAAGGCCTGGCGCATCTGGTGCGTGGCGCGGGCCTTCTCGCGCACCCCCTGCCAATAGGCGTCGTCGCATTGTGTGACCCTTACCCGGCGCTGGCGTTCCAGAAAGGCCGCCATCCCGGCGTCGGGCGCGTCGAGATGGATCAGGATCGCGCTGGCGCCCAGGTCGAGATGCCAGGCGGCAAAGCGGCAGATCGCGCGGAGCGGCGCCTTGATGGTCGAGACCACGCCCCAGCGTGGGGCCTCGCCACGGCGCGCGGCCGTCTCGAAAGGCGCGCGCCGCTCCATCGCGGCTCAGACCATCATTTCCTTGGTCGCGCTCAGCGTGACCTGCGGATAGTCGCGTTCGATCCGGTCGATGTCCCATTGCAGCCGCGTGAGATAGACGATGTCGCCGTCGTGGTCATGGGCGATGTGCTGGGTGTTGGCCTTCACGAAGCGCTCCACCTCGGCCTTGTCGCCGCTCACCCAACGGGCCGAGGTGAACTGCGAGGGCTCGAAGCGCACCGGCAGCCCGTATTCCAGCTCGATCCGGCTGGCCAGCACCTCGAACTGCAACTGGCCCACCACGCCCACGACGAAGCCCGAGCCGATGGAGGGTTTGAACACCTTGGCGGCACCCTCCTCGGCGAATTGCATCAAGGCCTTTTCCAGGTGCTTGGCCTTCATCGGGTCGCCCGCGCGCACGCCCTGCAACAGCTCCGGCGCGAAACTGGGGATGCCGGTCGCCCGCAGTGCCTCGCCCTCGGTCAGCGTGTCTCCGATGCGCAACTGCCCGTGGTTCGGGATGCCGATGATGTCCCCGGCCCAGGCCTCCTCCGCCAGTTCCCGGTCCGAGGCCAGGAACAGCACCGGGTTCGACACGGTCATCGGTTTCTTCGAGCGCACATGGGTCAGCTTCATGCCGCGCTTGAAATGCCCCGACGCCATGCGCACGAAGGCCACGCGGTCGCGGTGCTTGGGGTCCATGTTGGCCTGCACCTTGAAGACAAAGCCCGCCACCTTTTTCTCGTCTGGCGAAATCTGGCGCGGTTCGGCCGATTGCACCTGCGGTTGCGGGCCATATTGGCCGATCCCCTCCATCAGTTCCTTGACGCCGAAGGAGTTGATGGCCGAGCCGAACCAGATCGGGGTCATATGGCCTTCAAGCACTGCCTGCGGGTCCAGCACGGGCAGCAGTTCGCGCGCCATCTCGACCTCTTCGCGCAATTGCTCCAGCAGATGCGCGGGCACGTGCTCGGCCAGCTTCGGGTCGTCCAGCCCGTCGATGGCGATGCTCTCGGCCACCTTGTTGCGGTCGGCCCGATCCATCAGTTCCAGCCGGTCGCGCAGCATGTCATAGCAACCCAGGAAATCGCGCCCCATCCCGATGGGCCAGGAGGCGGGCGTCACGTCGATGGCCAGGTTCTCCTGGATCTCGTCGATGATGTCGAAGGTGTCGCGGCTCTCGCGGTCCATCTTGTTGCAGAAGGTCAGGATCGGCAGGTCGCGCAGCCGGCAGACCTCGAACAGCTTGCGGGTCTGGCTCTCGACCCCCTTGGCGCCGTCGATCACCATCACCGCGGCATCCACCGCCGTGAGCGTGCGATAGGTGTCCTCGGAGAAATCCGAGTGACCCGGCGTGTCCACCAGGTTGAAGCGGAAATCGCGGTAGTCGAAGGACATGGCCGAGGCCGAGACCGAGATGCCGCGGTCCTTTTCCATCGCCATGAAGTCCGACCGCGTGCGCCGCGCCTCGCCCTTGGCGCGCACCTGGCCCGCCATCTGGATCGCGCCACC
>DOIS01000023.1:0-323 GCA_003511785.1 Paracoccaceae bacterium | reverse complement strand
CCGCCATCTGGATCGCGCCACCGTAGAGCAGGAATTTCTCGGTCAGCGTGGTCTTGCCCGCATCGGGGTGCGAGATGATGGCAAAGGTGCGCCGCCGGGCGATCTCGGGCGGCAGGGCGGGGCGGTTCGTCGGCGTATCCAGCATGAGCGGCGTATAGCAGGTTGACCGGGGCGCGCAATATCGGCCGGGGAGCGCTCCCGCCCGTCGTCGGCCCCTTGCGGGGGCCTCCTCCCGTTGGGCCGGGCGCGCCTGCGGCGCGCCGGGTTCTTGGCCGAATCGTTCGGCTGTGGCAGAGTGAGTACATTGCCAGGGCCTGTGGACA
>DOIS01000254.1 GCA_003511785.1 Paracoccaceae bacterium | reverse complement strand
AAAGAGAAGAAGCAGGGGACGCGGCGCGGGGCGATAGGCGTTGCGGCGAAGCGGGGGGCGGCGCGCGCCGGGGTCAGGCAGCGTTAACGCGCGGCGCGGCAGAGCTTTCCCCGTTCGAACCTTCGACCGCCTGGCAAACGGTCGTCGTATCAGGAAACGGCCCCCGGTAGCGCGGGGGACTTCTGACCCGGATCAGGGTGCGGGGGAAACCCCGCCCATGTCTTCCGTTCTGGCGGCGCCGCCATATTCTACCGGCCCCACCAAAGACAATATCGACAAACGGCACCCGCCCCGGAGAGGCTCCGCGGCGGGCGGTTGGCATGGCCGATCGACGCTCATTTTGCCGGAAATGACCCGTCAAGGCCCGGCGCGCGCAACAAGTGAAAAGAAAAACCGTCCCTCGCGACAGTTTTGTCGCGGTTTTGCCGGTTGACGCCCTCCCGACCGCCCCATAAGGTCCACCCGTGCATGAAGGAGTGAGACCCAATGTCGGTCCTAGCCGTCATCGTAGGAATCCCGCGCATGGGCCGGTAACGGTTGACCATACCCGTCCCCATGCGCCCCCCGACCCGTCTCGGGGGCTTTTTTATGCGCAACGACCTGAAGTGTCTCGAACGGAGCAAAGCAGATGACACGCAACATGACCGGAGCAAAAATGGTGGTTCAGGCCCTGAAGGATCAGGGTGTGGACACGGTATTCGGCTATCCCGGCGGCGCGGTCCTGCCGATTTATGACGAGATCTTCCAGCAAAACGACATCCGCCACATCCTGGTGCGCCACGAACAGGGCGCGGTGCACGCGGCCGAGGGCTATGCCCGCTCGACCGGCAAGCCGGGCGTGGTGCTGGTGACCTCCGGCCCCGGCGCGACGAACGCAGTCACCGGCCTGACCGACGCGCTGATGGACTCGATCCCGCTGGTGGTGCTCACCGGACAGGTGCCCACCTTCATGATCGGCTCGGACGCCTTCCAGGAGGCCGATACGGTGGGCATCACCCGCCCCTGCACCAAGCATAACTGGCTGGTCAAGAACACCGACCGGCTGGGCGCCACCATCCACGAGGCGTTCCACGTGGCCACCGCCGGCCGCCCCGGTCCGGTGCTGATCGACATTCCCAAGGACGTGCAGTTCGCCACCGGCCGCTACGAGGCGCCCAAGCCCTCGACCTCGCATTACCAGCCGCGCGTGAAGGGCGACCTGGAGGAGATCACCGAGCTGGTCGCCGCCATCGAGACCGCCAAGCGCCCGGTCTTCTATACCGGGGGCGGCGTCATCAACTCCGGCCCGGCGGCCAGCCAGCTTCTGCGCGAGTTGGTGGATGCGACCGGCTTTCCGATCACCTCGACCCTGATGGGGTTGGGTGCCTACCCGGCGTCGGGCGCCAACTGGCTGGGCATGCTGGGGATGCACGGGCTCTACGAGGCCAACATGGCGATGCATGATTGCGACCTGATGATCTGCATCGGCGCGCGCTTCGACGACCGGATCACCGGCCGCATCGACGCCTTCAGCCCGCGTTCGATCAAGGCCCATATCGACATCGACCCCTCCTCGATCAACAAGGTGATCAAGACCGACATCCCCATCGTGGGCGATGTGGGCCACGTGCTCGAGGACATCCTCAAGGTCTGGAAGTCGCGCGGGCGCAAGACCGACGCGTCCGCGGTGAAGAAATGGCGTGGCAAGATCGACGAGTGGCGCAAGGTCAACTGCCTGGCCTTCACCGAGAGCGCCAAGACCATCAAGCCGCAGCACGCGCTGGCGCGGCTCGAGGCGCTCACGAAGGACCGCAAGGACCGCTTCATCTGCACCGAGGTGGGCCAGCACCAGATGTGGGCCGCGCAGTTCCTGGGCTTCGAGGCGCCCAACCAGTGGATGACCTCCGGCGGCCTGGGCACCATGGGCTATGGCTTCCCGGCCTCGATCGGGGTGCAGATCGCACACCCGGACGCGCTGGTCATCAACGTGGCCGGCGAGGCGTCCTGGCTGATGAACATGCAGGAGCTGGGCACCGCCGCGCAGTATCGCCTGCCGGTCAAGCAGTTCATCCTCAACAACGAGCGCCTCGGCATGGTGCGCCAGTGGCAGGAACTCCTGCACGGAGAGCGCTATTCACACAGCTGGTCGGAAAGCCTGCCCGATTTCGTCAAGCTCGCCGAGGCCTTCGGGGCCAAGGGGATCTGCGTGTCGGACCCGGCCGACCTGGACGACGCGATCATGGAGATGCTGAACCACGACGGGCCGGTGCTGTTCGACTGCCTTGTCGAGAAACACGAGAACTGCTTCCCAATGATCCCGTCCGGCAAGGCGCATAACGAGATGCTGCTGGGCGAGGCCGAGACCCAGGGCGTGATCGACGCCAAGGGGTCGGTCCTGGTGTAGGCAAATTTCTTCGAAGAAATTTGCCAAGAGTTTTCGAAAACTCTTGGCCCGTGACGAACGAAAGAGACGGTGAACACATGTCAGCCCTCCACATCAAGAAAGGTGCCTCGAAGCACTCCGCCTACAACCTGCGGCCGCAGTTTTCGGACGTGCAGGAGAAACACACCATCGCGCTGCTGGTCGAGAACGAGCCCGGCGTGCTGGCGCGCGTCATCGGCCTGTTCTCCGGGCGCGGCTACAACATCGAAAGTCTGACCGTGGCCGAGGTGGACCATACCGGCCATCTCAGCCGGATCACCATCGTCACCACCGGCACGCCGCAGGTGATCGAGCAGATCAAGGCGCAGCTGGGCCGGATCGTGCCGGTGCACCAGGTCAACGACCTCACCGTCGAGGGCCCCTCGGTCGAGCGCGAACTGGCCATGCTCAAGGTGGTGGGCGAAGGCGACAAGCGGGTCGAGGCGCTGCGCCTGGCCGACATCTTCCGCGCCAACGTGGTGGACAGCACGCTGACCAGCTTCGTCTTCGAGATCACAGGCGCGCCCGACAAGATCGACGCTTTCGCCGATCTGATGCGCCCGCTGGGCCTGGTCGAGGTGGCCCGCACCGGCGTGGCGGCATTGTCGCGCGGAGACTGAGCCTTGCGCCGGGCGACCCACCCGGATGCATGCCGGCAGGGGCCTGACGCGGGCCCCTGCCTATCCGCCCCGTCCTCCGGGACGGGATCATGCGGCCCGCGTCAGGCGATATGTGCCTGGGGGGCGTCCTGACGCGTGCGCCGCTGTGTGGCCGAGAAGGGGATGATCTCGGCCGAATTTCTGGAGTGCGAGGTGGCGTTGCGGTCGCCGGCCCGCCCCAACATGTCGGCCAACCCTTCGCACCCCCCTTCCGAGACCAGCCGCGGATTATGCACGAAGCGCAGATGCCGGTCCATCGTCATGTCGAACTGCACGAGGTCGCCGGCGTCGAGAGAAAACTCGGCGCCGTTGTCGCCCGGCCGGTAGAAGGCGAGGTCCCCGTGATCCTCGCACCAGATGACCGCCTTGCGGTCCTCGACGTCGCTCCAGAGCACTACTCCAAACATGTCCCGTCCCATTCTCATTCGTTATTAACCCTACTCTGCGGCAATTTCGCTGATGCAAACATGGAAAATCCCGAGACGGCGGCTTGCAATTTGTGTCCGACCGGGTAGCTTTCTGACGCAAGCTGGCGTCAGTCCTGACGCTAAGTAGTATCAGTTTTCTCTTTTCTCCTGATTTTCCGGGGCCTTTGGTCTATTTCCGACCCCAGAACAAGGCCCCGAGGCGCGCGAGACAGATACTGAATGACACGACAGACACGTTCTCCGGCCGAACTGCGCAACATGTTCGGAGAGAATCTGCGCGTCCTGACCCGCAACTGCGGCTCGGTTTCCGAGCTGTCGCGTCAACTCGGCATCAACCGCACCCAGTTCAACCGCTACCTCAGCGGCGAGAGCTTCCCGAGGCCCGACATCCTGGACCGGATCTGCACCTATTTCGACGTGGACGCCCGCATCCTGCTGGAACCGGTGGGCGAGATCCGCAACGGCGACGACATCCTCAACGGCCCGGTGCTGGGCGGGTTCCTGGGCGAGGGCTGCCGCGACATCCCCGAGGACGTGTTTCCCAGCGGCTTCTACCGCTTCTCGCGGCGCAGCTTCGTCAACCAGGGGCAGTTCGTCATCGGCCTGGTCTACGTGTTCCGCGAGAACGGCGCGGCTTATATCAAGGGCTACGAGGCGCGCGCGGCGATGATCCAGCAGGGCCTGCCGGTCTCGCCGCAATCGCGCGAGTTCCGCGGCTTTCTCACCCGCCAGGAGGATGGCGTCTCGGCGCTGATCGCGCGGAGCAAGGCGCATTCGGCGACCTTCAACTATCTCGGGCGGGTGGCCTCCTTCGAGAACAATTTCTGGCTGGGCTACGTGATCCGCCCGGTGCCCGAATTCGTCACCGGCACGCGCGCCGTGCGCATGGTCTATGAGCATCTGGGCCGCAAGACCGGCGAGATCCTCGACACCGCGCGCCGCGCCGGCCTGGTCGAGGAGCACGAGCTGATGGCCTTTCACCGCCGCCTGCTGCGCCTGGACGAGCCGTTCAGCTGAGGCCGAGGCCGGCCCGCGATGTCGCGGTGAGGCAAAGCTGGTCGTTTGCGGACCGGACAGGCGCGCGCCGCGCCCGGCATCCTCTCTCCACGCCGCAACGGGGGAGAGACAGCCATGCCGCGGACCCAGACAGATCTCGCCTTGGTGCGCCAGCCGATCGAGCGGGCGGGCGGGCTGCCCAACCCGCATTACACCGACCCGGCCGTGTTCGAGGAGGAACGCCATGCGCTGCTCTTCGGGCAATGGGCCGGGCTGGCGGTGGCCGCCGACGTGCCCGAGCCGGGGGACGCGGTGCCAATCGACTTCGCGGGCGTGCCGCTTCTCCTGCTGCGCGACCGGGCGGGCCAGGTGCGGCTGTTCCAGAACATCTGCCGGCATCGCGGCATGATCCTGGTCGACGCCCCGCGCCGGATCGAGGGGGCGATCCGCTGCCCCTATCATTCCTGGTGCTATGCCACCGACGGGCGGCTGGTGGCGACACCGCATGTGGGCGGGCCGGGGCAGAACCGGCATGACGGCATCGACAAGGCCACGCTGGGGCTGATCGAGGTGCGCAGCCATGTCTGGCGCGACGTGGTCTGGGTGAACCTTTCGGGCGACGCGCCCCCGTTCGAGGACGCCTTCGACCCGCTGATCGCCCGCTGGACCGCGTTCGACCGCCCCCTGCATCACGGCGGGGCGGACAGCCGGTTCCGGCTGGAGGTCGCGTGCAACTGGAAGCTGGCGGTCGAGAATTACTGCGAGAGCTATCACCTGCCCTGGGTGCATCCCGGGCTGAACAGCTATTCGCGGCTCGAGGATCACTATCACATCGAGGCGCCGGGGCGCTTCTCGGGCCAGGGCACGCGGGTCTATCGCCAGTTCCGGGGCGCGGAGGGCGCGGTGTTTCCCGATTTCGACGGGCTGGGGGCGGCCTGGGACACGGCGGCGGAATATGTCGCGGCCTTTCCCAACGTGCTTCTGGGCGTGCACCGGGACCATGCCTTCGCCATCCTCTTGATGCCCGAGGGGCCGGGGCGGACGGTCGAGCATGTGCATCTCTACTATGCCGCGCCCGACACGGAGGCGGGGCTGCGCGCGGCCAATGCGGCGCTCTGGCGCGAGGTCTCCGAGGAGGATGTCTTCGTCGTCGAGGGGATGCAGCGCGGCCGTGCCGCGCCGGGCTTCGGCGGGGGGCGGTTCTCACCGGCGATGGACGGGCCCACGCATCTGTTCCACGACTGGGCGGCCGGGCGGCTCGAGGCGCATCGCGCGGGCGCGCGGGCGGCGGAATGAGCCCGGCCGAGGCGGCGGCGCTGGAGGCGCGGCTGCTGGCGGCGCATGCGGCGGACGACTGGGCGGCGCTGGTCGCGCTCTATGCCGAGGCGGCCGGGGCAACGGCCGTCCCGGATGCCGCGGGCTTCTACCTGACCCAGGCCTATATCTATGCGCTGGAGACCGGAGACCGGCGCGCCCCGGCCCTGCGCGCGCGGCTGGCCGCGATGGGGCGCGAGACGCCCGCGCCCAGACTTTCCCCGGAAAGTCTGGCCGCAAATCCTCGGTGAGGATTTGCCCCGCGCCGCTCAGGCTGGCGCGGCGTCGGGCGTCACGGCGGCCGTCTCGGGCTGGCGCAGCAGGGTGTAGAGGTGCCAGCTGGCATGTCCCAGGAGCGGCAGGACGACGAACAGGCCCAGGAACCACGGGATCATCGCCGCGAAGGTCAGCCCGGCGAGGATCACGCCCCAGCCCAACATCACCACGAAATTCTGTTGCACATACTGGAACGAGGTGATCATCGCGGTCACGAAATCCAGTTCGCGGTCCAGAAGCAGCGGCAGCGACAGCACCGTGATCATGTAGAGCAGCAGCGCGAAGAGCGCGCCCACCACCGTGCCCACCCCCAGCATCGCCAGCCCGTTGGGGGTGAGATAGACCTCGAAGGAGGTGGAGACGTTGGTCATCGTCGAAAGCCCCATGAACAGCGCGAAAATCATGTGGCCGAGGAAGAACCAGAACAGGAACACCACCACGATGATGGCGCAGATCGAGGGCAGTTGCCGCCGGCTCTGGCGCAGCACCACGCCGAAGATGGGCGGCGCGTTCAGCGCCCGTCCCTGTTCCAGCCGGTGCGACACCTCGTAGAGCCCCACCGCCGCGAAGGGCCCGATCAGCGGAAAGCCGATCGCCGCCAGCACCAGCCAGAAGGTGGTTTCGGTCTGCACCGTGATCCAGCCGATGGCCCAGCCGCCCAGCACGTAGACCCCGGCAAAGATCAGCCCCCAGAGCGGCGCGCGCTTGAAATCACGCCAGCCCCGGCACAGCGCCGTGCCCAGGTCGCCCCAGGTGACGGGGCGCACTCCGGCACCCCGAACGGTTTCTCCTCGTTCATCTCTCTCCCCTCCCCTCGTATCGCGCCTCACATGTCAGGCGGCCTGCGTTGCGGCCACTCGGTGGCGGCGTGATAGGCCGCGCCGATGGCCAGAAGCCGCGCGTCCGATCCGCGTGGCCCGATGAGTTGCACCCCCATGGGCAGACCCTCGGCCCCGAACCCGGCCGGCATGGCCAGCGCCGGCAGGCCGATCAGCCCGACGGGGATCGTGACCTCCATCCAGCGGTGATAGCTGTCCATCGCCCGCCCCGCGATCTCGCGCGGCCAGTCCTGCTCCAGATCGAAGGGCCAGACCTGCGCCGAGGGCAGCACCAGCGCGTCATAGTCGCCGAAGAGCGCCTGCGCCCGGCGGAACCAGTCCGAGCGCACCAGGCTGGCGCGGTGCACATCCATGGCCGAAAGCGCCAACCCGCGCTCGATCTCCCAGATCGCCGTGTCCTTCAGGGCGTCCGGGGTCTCGCGGTAGAGCGGCTCCAGCGCGGCCGCCTTGCCCCAGGAGCGCAGGGTGCACCACGCCTCCCACAGCGCGCCCGCGTCCTGCGGGGCGGGCAGCGGCGCGACCGTGGCGCCCAGCTCTTCCATGACCTTCAGCGCGCTCTCGCATTGCGCGAGCACCCCGCCTCCATCGCATAGGCCCCGCCCCAGTCGCCCAGCCAGCCGATGCGCAGCCCGCGCAGCTCCGCCGGGCGCAGCGGCGCGGTGGGCGGGCCCTCCACCGAGAGCGGGACGGACGGGTCGGCCCCGCGATCACGTCCAGCAGCAGCGCCAGGTCGCCGGGGCTGCGCGCCATCGGGCCCAGCGTGGCGAGCTGGTGCACGAACAGATCGCCCGGCCCGTCCCCCGGCACCCTGCCCCAGCTCGGCCGGAAGCCATAGACGTTGCTCCAGGCCGCCGGGTTGCGCAGGCTGCCCATTTCGTCCGAGCCGTCGGCCAGGGCCGGCATCCCCGTGGCCAGCGCCACCGCCGCGCCGCCCGAGGAGCCGCCGCAGGAGCGCGCGGGATCAAAGGGGTTGCGCGTGGCGCCCCAGACCGGGTTGAACGTGTGCGAGCCCATGGTGCAGGGCAGCCCGCGCACCTGCACCAGGTCCTTGACCGCGATGGGCAGCCCGTGCAGCGCCCCGCGCGGGCCGTCGGCACGGTCGGCGGCGCGGGCCTCTTCCATGAGGTCGTCCGCGTCCCGCAGCCCGACGATGGCGTTGACCTGCGGGTGACCGCCGCGACCCGCGCCAGCGTGACCTCCATCAGCGCGGCGGCGGAGAGCCGCCCCGCGACGAGATCGTCCAGCAGGTCGGTGGCGGCGCGGCGGGTCGGATCGGTCATCGGCTCTCCCTGGTCATCGGGATCAGCCTAGCCGCGCCTCCGCGTCAAGAAAAGCTATGGTTGCGGCAAGGCGCGCGTTATTCGCCCTGGGCGTCGGCCCGGCTCTTGCCGGCCACGTCCATGGCCAGCGTGGCGGCCATGAAGGCATCCAGATCGCCGTCCAGCACGCCCTTGGTGTCCGAGGTCTCGTGCTCGGTGCGCAGGTCCTTGACCATCTGATAGGGTTGCAGCACGTAGGACCGGATCTGGTTGCCCCAGCCGGCCGAACCCTTGGCCTCGTGGGCGGCGTTGATGTCGGCGGTGCGCCGGTCCAGTTCCATCTGGTAGAGCCGCGATTTCAGCGCCTTCATGGCAATGTCGCGGTTCTGGTGCTGCGACTTCTCGGACGAGGTCACCACGATTCCGGTGGGCATGTGGGTGATCCGCACCGCCGAGTCGGTCGTGTTGACGTGCTGCCCGCCTGCGCCCGAGGAGCGGTAGGTGTCGACGCGGATGTCGGCGGGGTTCACCTCGATCTCGATATTGTCATCGACCACCGGATAGACCCAGACCGACGCGAAGGAGGTCTCGCGCGTGCCCTTGCCGAAGGGCGAGATGCGCACCAGGCGATGCACGCCCGACTCCGATTTCAGCCAGCCATAGGCGTTGGGGCCCGAGATCTTGTAGACGGCCGACTTGATCCCCGCCTCCGAGCCCGGCTCCTCCGATTGCAGTTCCACCTTGTAGCCGCGCTTCTCCGCCCAGCGCACATACATGCGTTGCAGCATCTGCGCCCAGTCGCAGGCCTCGGTGCCGCCGGCGCCGGCGTTGATCTCCAGGAAGGAGTCGTTGCCGTCGGCCTCGCCGTCCAGAAGCGCCTCGAGCTCCTTGGTCGCGGCGGTCTCGGCCAGCGCGGTCAGCGCCGCCTCGGCCTCGGCCACCACCTCCTCGTCGCCCTCGGCCTCGCCCATCTCGATCAGCTCGACATTGTCGTTCAGGGCGCGCTCGATCCCCTCGAAGGTCTCGATGGAATCGACCAGCATCTGGCGGTCGCGCATCAGCTTCTGCGCCGCCGCCGGATCGTCCCAGAGGTTCGGATCCTCGACCCGGGCGTTGAACTCTTCCAGCCGGTGCGCGGCGGTCTCGCGGTCCATGCGCTGCCCCAGAAGCTCCAGCGACTTGCGGATCTCGGCAACGGTGGTCTGGGTCTCGGCGCGCATTCGGGGTGTCCTGCCTGGGCTGAAGGGAACATGATCGGAACAGGGGGCGTGATAGCCCAGCGCCGCCTCTGCCGCAAGCGGTCCACCCTGCGCGCGGCCTGCGCGCGGTTTCGCTCTGGACGCGCAGGGCGCGGGCACGCTAGGTGCGGCATACCGTCTGCCCACCCCCGGCCGCGCCCGACGCCTTGATTCCCGGCACGCTGCCGTCGCATTCTGCGCCTGCGCCCGGTCGCGGATCGGCGGGCGCGACAGGCCGCCGCCCCGTGACCGCCCGAAAGGACCGCTTTTCCATGGATGGATTTCTCTACCAGGCGTCGATCTACCTCGCCGCCGCCGTGATCGCCGTGCCGCTGTCCTCGCGGCTGGGGCTGGGCTCGGTGCTGGGCTACCTGGCGGCGGGAATCATCATCGGGCCGGTGCTGGGGCTGGTGGGCTCGGAGACCAAGGATTTGCAGCACGTGGCCGAGTTCGGCGTGGTGATGATGCTGTTCCTGATCGGACTGGAACTGGACCCCCGCGCGCTGTGGAACATGCGCCACCACCTGATCGGGCTGGGCGGCTTGCAGATCGGGATGACCACGCTGGCGGTGATGGGGGTGGGCCTGGCCGCCGATCTCAGCTGGCAGGTGGCGCTGGCGGTGGGGATGACGCTGTCGCTCTCCTCGACCGCGATCGTGTTGCAGACGCTTTCCGAGAAGGGCTTGATGCAGACCAAGGGCGGACGGGCCACCTTCTCGGTGCTGCTGACACAGGACATCGCGGTGATCCCGATGCTGGCGCTCTTGCCGCTTCTGGGCACGGCGGCGGTGGCCGAACTGGCCAAGGACGGCTCGATCCACCTGGGCGATGAGGCGCATGGCCACGGCCATGGCCCCGGCCTGTCGCTGGTCGAGGGGCTGCCGGGCTGGGGCGTGACGCTGGTCACGCTCGCGGTCGTGGCGGCGGTGGTGCTGGCCGGCGTCTACCTGACCCGGCCGGTGTTCCGCTTCATCCATGCCGCCAACCTGCGCGAGATGTACACAGCCCTGGCGCTGCTGATCGTGGTGGGTATTTCGTTCCTGATGACGCTGGTGGGGCTGTCGCCCGCACTGGGGGCGTTCCTGGCCGGCGTGGTGCTGGCCAACAGCGAGTTCCGCCACGAGCTGGAAAGCGACCTCGAGCCGTTCAAGGGGCTGTTCCTGGGCCTCTTTTTCATCACCGTGGGGGCGGGCGTCAACTTCGCGCTGCTCTTCGAGGAGCCCGGCGACCTGATCGGGCTGGCGCTGCTGCTGATCGTGCTGAAGGGGGCGATCCTGTTTTTCATCAGCCGCGCGTTCAAGCTGCGCGGGCGGGCGCATTGGCTGTTCACCCTGGGCCTCGCGCAATCGGGCGAGTTCGGCTTCGTGCTGCTGGCCTTCTCCACCAACCAGAACGTGATCCCGCAGGACCTGGCCGACAAGCTTTTGCTGGTGATCGCGCTGACGATGCTGATCACGCCGCTGCTGTTCATCCTCTACGAGATCCTGTCGAAACGCCATTCCGAGGGCAAGCCCGCCCCGGAATATGACGAGATCGACGCCGAGGGGCCGATCATCATCGCCGGCATCGGCCGCTTCGGGCAGATCGTCAACCGGCTGGTGCGCGCCAGCGGGTTCAAGACCGTGGTGCTCGACAACGACATGGAGACGATCCAGCTGATGCGGCGTTTCGGGGTGAAGAGCTTTCTCGGCGACCCCACCCGGCCCGAGCTGCTCAAGGCCGCCGGTCTCGACCAGGCCCAGGTGCTGGTCGCGGCGATGGACGCGCCGGAGCAGGTCACCAAGCTGGTGGCCTATGCCCGCCGGCTGCGCCCCGACCTGCACATCATCGCCCGCGCCCATGACCGCCACCAGGTCTTTGAACTCTATCGCGCGGGCGCCGACGACATCGTGCGCGAGATGTTCGACAGCTCGTTGCGCGCGGGGCGCTACGTGCTGGAGAACGTGGGCCTGAGCGAATACGAGGCGGCGCGGGCGGAAAAGACCTTCTATGCCCATGACCGGGTCACGGTGCGAGATCGGAAGAGCACACGTC
>DOIS01000348.1 GCA_003511785.1 Paracoccaceae bacterium | reverse complement strand
CAATCGGGCCATGGCACTGTCACCATCGGTGCGGTCGAGAAGTACATTAGCGACACCGCGTGGGAAGAAGGCTGGGTCAAACCTGTCGCTCCAACCGCCGAGCGCCCCGAAAGCGTTGGCATCATCGGGGGCGGGCCTGGTTGCCTTGCGGCGGCGGACATGCTGCGCCGGGCCGGGATTGAGGTCACGGTCTATGACCGCTATGACCGCGCGGGCGGGCTGCTGATGTACGGTATTCCGGGCTTCAAGCTGGAAAAGGACGTAGTTCAGCGCCGCAACGACCTGTTGGCCGAGGGCGGCGTCACTTTTGAACTGAACTGTGACGTCGACTCTGCCAAGTTCGCCGAAATCCACGCAAAACACGACGCCGTGATCATTGCGACGGGCGTCCCCAAGTCACGGGATCTGACCATGCCCGGCAGTGGCCTGCCCGGTATCGAAAAGGCAATCGACTTCCTGACTGCTTCGAACCGCAAAAGCTTTGGTGACGAGGTTCCCGAGTTCGACGATGGCCGCCTGAACGCCAGGGGCAAGAAGGTGGTCGTGATCGGCGGCGGCGATACTGCGATGGATTGCGTCCGCACCTCGATCCGTCAGGGTGCGACCTCGGTCAAATGTCTGTATCGCCGCGACCGGGCGAACATGCCGGGTTCACAGCGCGAAACCCAGAACGCCGAGGAAGAGGGCGTGATTTTTGAATGGCTCAGCGCGCCCAAGGGTTTTGTTGGCGATGAGCGGGTCACCGGCGTGATCGTGCAGAAGATGCGCCTTGGCCAACCCGACGCCACCGGCCGCCAGGCCCCCGAAGTGATCGAAGGCGCAGATTACGTCGAAGAAGCCGATCTGGTCATCAAGGCGCTGGGCTTCGAGCCCGAGGACCTTCCGACCCTTTGGGATCAGCCCGAGTTGGAAGTGACCCGGTGGGGCACGATCAAGGCGCAGTTCACCACGGGCGCGACCGATCTCGACGGGGTCTATGCCGTAGGCGATATCGTGCGCGGCGCGAGCCTCGTCGTCTGGGCGATCCGGGACGGGCGCGATTGCGCCGGGGCGATCCTGGAGCGCTTCAACGCACCGGTCGCCGTGGCGGCGGAATGACGCTCTTCAAGCCCCCGCGGGCTTTCATCGCGAAAAGGCCCGCCAAGGCCGATGAGCGGAAGGGACAGCGATGACGGAAGGGCGGTGCCTGTGTGGAGCCGTGCGGGTGTCCGTGGCGGCCCCGATGACCGAGATTTCGGCCTGTCACTGCGGCATGTGCCGCCGTTGGAGCGGCGCCATGCAGATGGGCATCGAGGTGCCGCAGGACAAAGTCGTGGTCAGCGGGCCGATCAAGACCTATCGGTCGTCCTCCTTCGCGGAACGGGCCTGGTGCGACAGCTGCGGCTTGGCGCTTTGGTTTCGCGATGTCGAGGGGCCGAACACCGGGTGGTTCGAACTGGCTCCGGGGCTGTTCGACAATGCCGCCGGGGCGAAGCTGGTGCGCGAGGTCTATGCCGACCGTTGCCCGGAAGGATACAGGCTGGAGGGCGATGCGGTCGCCCGCATGAGCCAGAAAGATTATGAGGCGGTTTACCCGCATGTGAACGAGGAGACCAAGCCATGACCAAGTTTGACGCGACCTGGGCCGCTGCCGAGGAGGCCAAGCGCAAGTGGATGGCCGAGAACGGGCTGTATTCCGAGACCGAGGAGCACTCCTCCTGCGGGGTCGGGCTGGTCGTCTCGCTGGACGGACAGAAAAGCCGCAAGGTTGTCGAGGCGGGGATCAACGCGCTCAAGGCGATCTGGCACCGGGGCGCGGTGGACGCCGACGGCATGACCGGCGACGGCGCGGGCATCCACGTGCAGATCCCCGCGCCGTTCTTCTATGACCAGATCCGGCGCACTGGGCACGAGCCGCGCATGGACCAGCTGATCGCCGTAGGCCAGGTTTTCCTGCCGCGCACCGATTTCGGGGCGCAGGAGACCTGCCGGACCATCGTCGAAACCGAAATCCTGCGCATGGGCTATTACATCTATGGCTGGCGCCACGTGCCGGTGAATGTCGCCTGCCTGGGCGAGAAGGCCAACGCCACCCGCCCCGAGATCGAACAGATTCTGATTTCGAACTCCAAGGGCGTCGATGAAGTAACTTTCGAGCGCGAATTGTACGTGATCCGCCGGCGGATCGAAAAAGCGGCCGCCGCCAACGGGATCACCGGGGTTTACATCGCGTCGCTGTCCTGCCGTTCGATCATCTACAAGGGCATGATGCTGGCCGAGCAGGTCAGCGAGTTCTATCCCGACCTTCAGGACGACCGCTTCGAGAGCGCCTTCGCGATCTATCACCAGCGCTACAGCACCAACACCTTCCCGCAATGGTGGCTGGCGCAGCCCTTCCGCATGCTGGCCCATAACGGCGAGATCAACACGCTCAAGGGCAACATCAACTGGATGAAGAGCCACGAGATCCGCATGGCGTCGGCAACCTTCGGAGAGATGGCCGAGGACATCAAGCCGATCATCGCGCAAGGGTCGAGCGACAGCGCCGCGCTGGATGCGGTGTTCGAGGTGCTGGTGCGCGCGGGCCGTTCGGCCCCCATGGCCAAGACCATGCTGGTGCCGGAGTCCTGGTCCAAGCAGGCGATAGAGCTGCCGCAGGCCTGGATGGACATGTATTCCTATTGCAACAGCGTGATGGAGCCCTGGGACGGCCCTGCGGCGCTGGCCATGACCGACGGGCGCTGGGTCTGCGCCGGGCTCGACCGCAACGGGCTGCGGCCGATGCGCTATGTCGTGACCGGCGACGGGCTGGTGATCGCGGGGTCCGAGGCCGGGATGGTGCCGGTGGATGAGGCGCGCGTCGTCGAGAAGGGCGCGCTGGGCCCCGGGCAATTGCTGGCCGTCGACATGAAAGAGGGCAAGCTCTACCGCGATACCGAGATCAAGGACCGGCTGGCCGCCAGCCAGCCCTTTGGCGAGTGGGTCGGCAAGATCAACAACGCCGAGGAGAAGCTGGAAGGAGTGGAGGAAACCGCGCTGTTCTCCGGCGCGGAGCTGCGCAAGCGCCAGATCGCGGCCGGCTATACCATCGAAGAGCTGGAGCAGATCCTGGCGCCCATGGCCGAAGACGGCAAGGAAAGCATCGCCTCGATGGGCGACGACACGCCCTCGGCGGTGCTGTCCAAGCAGTATCGCCCGCTGAGTCATTATTTCCGGCAGAATTTCAGCCAGGTGACGAACCCGCCGATCGACAGCTTGCGCGAGTTCCGGGTGATGAGCCTCAAGACCCGGTTTGGCAATCTCAAGAACGTGCTGGACGAGGACAGCAGCCAGACCGAGATCATCGTTCTGGAGAGCCCCTTCGTCGGCAACGCCCAGTGGGACGCGCTGGCCGAGCAGTTCACCGCGCCGCTGGTCGAGATCGACTGTTCCTTCGAGCCGGGCAAGGGCGCGCTGAGCGCCGGGCTCAAGCGCATCCGGGCCGAGGCAGAGGACGCGGTGCGGTCTGGCGCGGGGCATATCGTTTTGACCGACCACCTGTCGGGCGAGGGGCGCGTGGCGATGCCGATGATCCTGGCCACCAGTGCCGTGCACAGCTGGCTGACCCGAAACGGGCTGCGCACCTTCTGCTCGCTCAACGTGCGCTCGGCCGAGTGTATCGACCCGCATTACTTCGCGGTGCTGATCGGTTGCGGAGCCACTGTAGTGAACGCCTATCTGGCCGAGGATTCCATCGCCGAGCGGATCGCGCGCGGGCTGCTCGAGGGATCGCTGACCGAGAACGTGGCCCGCTATCGACAGGCCATCGACCTGGGGCTGCTGAAGATCATGGCGAAGATGGGGATCTCGGTGATCTCTTCCTATCGCGGGGGTCTGAACTTCGAGGCGGTGGGGCTGAGCCGCGCCATGTGCGCCGAGTATTTCCCCGGCATGACCAGCCGCATCTCGGGCATCGGGGTGAGCGGCATCCAGGTCAAGGCCGAGGAGATCCACGCCAAGGGCTGGCATTCGGGGCTCGACGTGTTGCCCATCGGCGGTTTCTACAAGGCGCGCAAGTCGGGCGAGACCCACGCCTGGGGGGCGCAGACCATGCACATGATGCAGATGGCCTGCAACCGCGCCTCCTACGAGATGTGGAAGCAGTATTCCGCGCGGATGCAGGCGAACCCGCCCATTCACCTGCGCGATCTGCTGGACATCAAGCCCAAGGGCGCCCCGATCCCGCTGGAAGAGGTGGAGAGCATCACCGCGATCCGAAAGCGCTTCGTGACGCCGGGCATGTCGCTGGGCGCGCTGTCGCCCGAGGCGCACAAGACGCTGAACGTGGCGATGAACCGGATCGGCGCGAAATCCGACTCGGGTGAAGGTGGGGAAGATCCCGCTCACTTCGTGCCCGAGCCGAATGGCGACAACCCCTCGGCCAAGATCAAGCAGGTGGCATCGGGGCGCTTCGGTGTGACCGCCGAATACCTGAACCACTGCGAGGAACTGGAGATCAAGGTGGCCCAGGGCGCCAAGCCCGGCGAGGGCGGGCAACTGCCGGGGATGAAGGTCACCGACCTGATCGCGCGGCTGCGGCATTCGACCAAGGGCGTGACGCTGATTTCGCCTCCGCCGCACCACGACATCTACTCGATCGAAGACCTGGCGCAGCTGATCTATGACCTCAAGCAGATCAACCCGCGCGCCAAGGTGACGGTGAAGCTGGTGGCAAGCTCGGGCGTGGGCACCATCGCGGCGGGCGTGGCCAAGGCCAAGGCCGACGTGATCCTGATCTCGGGGCATAACGGCGGCACCGGTGCCAGCCCCTCGACCAGCATCAAGTATGCGGGCCTGCCCTGGGAGATGGGCCTGACCGAGGCGCATCAGGTCCTGGCGATGAACAAGTTGCGCGACCGGGTCACGCTGCGCACCGATGGCGGCCTGCGCACCGGGCGCGATATCGTCATGGCGGCGATGATGGGGGCCGAGGAATACGGCATCGGTACCGCCGCACTGATCGCCATGGGCTGCATCATGGTGCGCCAGTGCCAGTCGAACACCTGCCCCGTGGGCGTCTGCACCCAGGACCCGGCCCTGCGCGAGAAGTTCACCGGCAACGCCGACAAGGTGGTCAACCTCATCACCTTCTATGCACAGGAAGTGCGCGAGATCCTGGCCTCGATCGGGGCGCGGAGCCTCGATGAGGTGATCGGGCGGGCCGATCTTCTGACCCAGGTCAGCCGGGGCAGCGCGCATCTGGACGATCTGGACCTGAACCCGCTTTTGATCACCGTCGATGGCGCCTCGGAAATCGTCTATGACCGCGAAAAGCCGCGCAACGCGGTGCCGGACACGCTGGACGCGCAGATCGTGCGCGACGCGGCGCGGTTCCTCAAGGACGGCGAGAAGATGCAGCTCTCCTACGCGGTGCAGAACACGCACCGCACTGTGGGCACGCGCACCTCGAGCCACATCGTGCAGAATTTCGGGATGCGGAACGCCTTTCAGCCCGATCACTTGCATGTCAAGCTGCAAGGCTCGGCCGGGCAGTCGCTGGGTGCCTTCGCTGCGCCGGGGCTGAAGCTCGAGGTGTCGGGCGACGCCAACGATTATGTGGGCAAGGGGCTGTCGGGCGGTGTCGTCGTGGTGCGTCCGCCGCAGGTCAGCCCGCTCAAGGCGGACGAGAACACCATCATCGGCAACACCGTGCTTTACGGCGCGACGGCGGGTTATCTCTTCGCGGCAGGACGTGCAGGCGAGCGTTTCGCGGTGCGCAACTCGGGTGCGCATGTGGTGGTCGAAGGGTGCGGCACGAACGGCTGTGAATACATGACCGGCGGCGTCGCGGTGATCCTTGGGGCCGTCGGGGCAAACTTCGGCGCCGGCATGACGGGCGGGATGGCCTATCTCTACGATCCCGAGGGACGGGCCGAGACGCTGATGAACAAGGAAACGCTGGTGACTTGCCCGGTGACTGTCGAGCACTGGGAGAACGAGCTGAAAGGGTTGATCGAGCGGCACTTCAAAGAGACCGGCAGCCGCAAGGCGGCCGACATCCTGCAACACTGGGATCTGGAGCGAGACAATTTCCTTCAGGTCTGCCCGAAGGAGATGCTGGACAAGCTGACCCATCCTTTGAGCGAAAGCGAAGCCGCGGTGCCGGCCGAGTGATCCGACGGTGATCAGGTGGAGAAGGTCGGTCCGCTGATGCGGACCGACCCGGTCGGATCATTGCATGATCCGACAAGGGGGGCTCTGCCCCCGGCCCTTCGGGCCTCCCCCGAAGTATTTCTTGCAAGAGGAAGGCCGGGCCGGAGGCGACTACCTCTGAAGCCCGTGTTTTTTCAGGGGGCGGACAAAGCGGCGGGCGTGCGGCATGGTCCAGGAGCAGCTAGGGCCTGTGGACA
>DOIS01000176.1 GCA_003511785.1 Paracoccaceae bacterium | reverse complement strand
ACATGAGAAATTGGTTCAATTACGCAGCGGCGACACGCGCTTTCCACAGCGCTCGGGAAAAGAAATGATCTGAAACGTGTTCGTCATGAGAACAAGAATTCTTGTCGTTTCCGTCCTACTCGCGGCGGCCGCAACCGTGCTGCGTGCGACACCTGTCCATGCGGACGATCTCTGGCTCGCGCCTTCGCCGGCACCCGGACGCCTTGAAGCCCATCTCATCTTCCCGCAGGGCGACCGGGCCACGCCACTTGCCTTCCACTACCTCGAACACCTGACCTGGCTGAATGCCGTCGGGCGCGGAAAGCCGAACGCGGGCCGGCATTCCAACGCCTGGACGAAACGGATCGCGCTGGGTTACTGGCTATCGGGCGACACCGGAGAGCTTGCCGACATCCTCCGCCGCCTGTCCGGCGTCTTCGCCCCCCTCGACCTGCCGCGCGAATTTGCCGAGGACGAACGCAAGATCCTGTTGCGCGAAAACGAACAGCGCCTGATCGACAACCTGCTGGCAAAGGCCGGGCTGGCCATGGGCGCCTTTCTTTATGCGGGCAATCGCGATGCCCTGTCGCCGCTGGGCACGCCGGCCGAGATCGGATCGCTCAGCTACGACCGCGCCCGCACGCTGCATGACGCGAGCCATCGACCGGAACAGGCCCGCCTGGTCATCATCGGGGACGTGACCCGCGATGAAGTCCGGCAGGCGATGCAGAAGGTGGGCTGGCCGGAGGCACAGGGAAAACGCGCTGCACTGACCCAGCCGCCCTTCGAGCTTGCCGAACCGGCCACGACGGCGTTGCGCTACCCGGACCCGCACGCCGCCCCCCGCCTGATCTGGCGAAAGGTGGTTACACTGCCCGAGCCCGTCCCGTTCGACCTGCTCGAGGCCGAGACCGCCCTGTTGCGCGACATTCTCGACACCAACCTTCCAGGCGGTCTGGCCGGTCCGCTGCGGTTCGATGCCGAGATCACGCGCAGCTTCGACATCCAGGTCTGGCCCATCGACGAGGACAATATCGAGATCAGCTTCGCCGCCTCGCCCGACCGCGGGGTGACACTGGCCGCCTGGCGCGCGGCCTTCGAGGACACCCTTGCCCTGATCGCCCGCGATGGCATCCCCGAGGCCACCTATGCCCGGGTCCTGAAGCGTTTCGACGCTTACTGGCCGGACTGGGCGGATGCCGACGAAACCTCCCGCTGGATGGCCGATTACACCCTGCGCCGCGTGGAGGCCCTGCGCCGACCGCTCGGTCGGGACGAGCTGGAACGATTGCCCGACGGGCTGTCGCGCAAGGCCCTGAACACCCTTCTTCATCAACTTGCCGGCAGGGGCCGCACGGCCGTTGCCTTCATCGGATCAGAGGACCGTTTCGAATGATCAGATTTCTTTTCGCCCTTGTCGTCGTTCTCCTCCCCGCTCTCGGGCGGGCCGAACCTCCGACCGCCAGTGCCGAGACCAGCCCCGGCGGGATCGCTTACACGCTGTTGCACCTGCCCGGGAACAAGGATGTCGCAGTCACCGCCGCCTGGCCGACCGACTGGGCCTGCCGGGCGGGCGTCAACCAGGCCGCGCCGATCGTCGGCACGCACCTGATCCTCTCGGGCGGGGCCGATGGATACCCTGCCGGCGAGGTGATCGAGACCTTTGCCGACCTGAAGGCAGAGGCGCGGCTCTATCTGTCGGCCCAGGATCATGTCATCGGGGAAATCGTCACCCGAAAGGAAAACCTGTCCGAGGCGGCCCGCATCGCCAACGCCCACCTGCGCGCGCCGACGCTGGACGAAGGCTGGTTTGCGCGCATCCGCGACGGGGTGGAACAGAACATGGCCGCGGCGCGCGCGCGGCCCTCTCATGCCGGTTTCGCCGCCGTGCGCTGGGCGGTATTCGGTGACCAGCCGCTGCGCAATTCCCTGTCGCTCGACGCACCCGGCGTGTTCCGGGATCTGAGCCGCGCGGACGTGGCCGCCTGGCACCGCGAGACCTTCACCCGCAACCCCGAAGCGGTGGTTGTCGCCGGCGATATCGATGCCGCGGCGGCGGGCCGGGCGGTGGATGCGCTGCTGGCCGGTCTGCCCGACACGACCCCCGACATCTCGCGCCGGGTCAGGGCCGACTTCACGCCGCGCCGCATCCTGCTGCATCTGCCCGACGCGAAGGCGACCAGCCTTGCCTTCATCGCGCCGCTGCCGCCGACGCAAGAGGGCGGCGAGTTGGAGGATCTGATTCTGACCGGCGCGCTTGGCGGCCAGAGGGGGGTGCTGTTCGACGCGGTGCGCACGCGCTTGCGCGCCTCCTACGGGTTTTCCGCGGGATTCAGCAACTATACGCGCGAGTTGCGCGTCCTGTTCATGGCCGGCGAGGTGGAGCCCGACCGGCTGACCGAGATCGAGCGGACGGTGCACGCGGCCTATGCCGGGTTCCGCAAGGATGGGCCGGAGGGGAAGCTTGCCGCGCGCAAGGCGCCGCTGCGCGCCCGGTTCGCGAAAATGCCCGACTTCGTTCTCGATGTGACCCGGTCCGAACTTCAGAGCGCGCTTGACGGTCATGCCCCGGGCCGGGCGCTGGGGCTTGCCGCCGAAGTCGATTCGGTGACCCAAGAGAGCCTGCGCGCTCGGCTCGTCGGTGCGTATCCCGAAACCGACGACTTCATCGTCATCGCCGTTTCACCCGATGCAAATGCCCTTCCCGATGCCTGCGTGATAACAGTGCCGCAACAGGCCTCCGGTTGCAGATGAACGCGCGAACGACCGAAGGAGCGGGCGAAATCCCGCTTTCCTGGTTCGGACGGACGCTGTGGAAGTTCACTCCTCTTTACGTGGAGCTGGTCTTTCTGGCGATCTGCCTGCGCCTGCTGGGGCTGGTCGAGCCATTCATCTTTCAGGTCATCATCGACCGCATCCTGCCGTTCCAGCGCGAAGCGTCGCTCCTGGTCGTTGTCGCGATCTTTGCGGCGGTCAGCCTGTTCCAGCTCGGTTTTCAGGTGCTGTCGCAACTGCTGGGCATGCTCACGGCCAATCGCGTAACCCGCGAACTCGGGGCACGTATTTTCGAGCACCTGTTCAAGCTTCCCTTTAGCCATTTCCGCAAATGGCCGGTGGGAGAAACGATTGCGCGGATCAGCGAGACCGACACCATCCGCAATTTCCTTGTGGGAACGACCACGGGCGTCTTTCTCGACCTGCTTTTCGTGACCGTGTACATTGCGGTCCTTCTGACCCTGTCGGTCCCGCTGACAATGATAATTCTCATTGCCCTGCCGGTGCAGGTGCTGATCTACATGGGCTTCGGACCTTTCCTGAGGCGCCGCCTGCGGACCCAGTTCGATGCAGGTGCCGCTCACCAGTCGCAGATGGTGGAAACGATCTCGGGCATCGCGGCAGTCAAGGCGCTGGCGGCCGAAGACCGGATGCTTGAGAGGCTCAACCGGACCCTGGCGGCCAGCCTGGATGCCGGCTACCGGGTCGGGGTATTGAACATATGGAACGACAAACTCCTGTTCGCGCTGGACAGGGCAATTACCATCAGCATCATTTTCGTCGGGGCGCGGCTGGTTTTTGTCGGACAACTGACCCTCGGCGAACTGATCGCATTCCATTTGCTTGCGGAGAAGGTTCGTGGTCCGGTCGAGAACTTCTCTGGGCTCTGGGAGAGTTGGCAGAACATTCGGGTCTCACGCCAACGCCTCGGAGATGTGGTGAATACACCAATGGAGCCGTTCAAAACGCTTCCGAAGCTCCCACGCGATATCGAGGCACGCCTGGAATTTCGCAACGTCAGCTTTTCCTATACTTCCGAGGCGCCGGTGCTGCAGCATTTCGACTTCTGTGCGAGTCCCGATACTCTCACTCTGATTGTTGGCCCTTCCGGGGTTGGAAAATCCACCTTCGGCCGGCTTGCCGCAGGCATCGAGGCCCCGAACGAAGGCGAGATCCTGCTGGGAGGGCAGAACATCGCGCATCACGAACCGCATGATGTCCGGCAGCACATCGCGTATGTGCCCCAGGAGCCTTACCTTTTCTCCGGCACTCTGAGGGACAACCTGACGCTCGGTGACCGTTCGGTAACTGACGAAATGATCCGGCAAGCTCTTCGGCTCTCGGCAGCTGATCGCCTTGTTGAGCAACTGCCTCAGGGTCTGGACACGCAGGTCGGCGAAAGAGGATCGGCTCTTTCCGGCGGACAAAGGCAACGGGTGGCGATTGCCCGGTCGCTGCTGCGACGACCCAAGGTCGTAATCCTGGACGAACCGACCAGCGCGCTGGATGGGGTAGCACAACGGCAACTGGCGGCGGAACTGCAGCAGCTGAAACAGGAAACGACGCTGATCATCATCACACACAGTCCGGA
>DOIS01000041.1:1759-2753 GCA_003511785.1 Paracoccaceae bacterium | reverse complement strand
CATGGCGGCGGTGGTGGACCGGGCGACGCCGGTGCTGTTCATCGACACCGAGATGCTCTTCACCGAAACGCTGGTCTACCAGGCCGAGGTGACGGAACGGCTGGGCCTGCGCGACGTCCGCATCCTGCGCAGCCGCGACATCGCCCGGCATGACCCCGAGGGCGAGTTGCACCGAACCGACCCCGACGCCTGCTGTGCGCTGCGCAAGACCGCGCCGCTCGCCGCCGCGCTGGCCGGGTTCGACGGCTGGATCACCGGGCGGAAACGGTTCCAGTCGGACGGGCGCGCCGCGCTCGATTTCTTCGAGCTCGAAGAGGGCACGGGCCGGATCAAGGTCAACCCGCTGGCCCATTGGACGCAGGCGGATGTGCGCGGCCACATGGACGAGAACCGCCTGCCCCGGCACCCGCTGGTGGCGCAGGGCTATCCGTCGATCGGCTGCGCGCCCTGCACCGCGCCGGTGGCCCCGGGCGAAGATCCGCGCGCGGGCCGCTGGAAGGGCCGCGACAAGGACGAATGCGGCATCCATTTCGTCAACGGACAACTCGTGAGAGGAGGTGCCGCATGAGCGTCATCGTCACCGACCGGGGCTTCGCCCCCGACGACTGGACGGCCGGGTTCGACGGTCCCGAGAGTGCGGATGAGGTCACCGCGCTCGAGATCGGCCCCGAAACAGACCCCGAGACCCTGGCCAACCGCCTGCCGCGGCTGGAGATGCTGCGCATCCGCTTCGAGAGCTTCGCGGACGGGCGCGGCTTCACCATCGCGCGGGCGCTGCGCCGCATGGGCTATGCCGGGCGGCTGCGCGCGGCCGGTCACGTTCTGGCCGATCAATACGCCATGGCTCGGCGCTCGGGCTTCGACGAGATCGAGATCGACGACGCGCTGGCCGCGCGCCAGCCCGAGGATCAGTGGCTGGCCCGGGCCGACTGGCGCGCGCATGACTACCAGTCCCGGCTGCGAGGCTAGGCGCCGTTTTCTTCGAAAGAAAACG
>DOIS01000041.1:0-1418 GCA_003511785.1 Paracoccaceae bacterium | reverse complement strand
CCGGAGTTTTTGAAAAACTCCGTGGGCGTGCCCGGCCCCCGCGGCGCCGCGTCAATCCCCCGCCTTTACCTGACCTGAATCAAAGATTAATCGGAGGTGCCGGTTTACCCAGCCGGCAGATGATCGCCATGAATGAGATGAGTCCCGTGACCGAAGCCCAAGCCACCGACGTCAAGAAACCCACCCTGCCCGACGCCCAGACCGTCACCTTCGTCAAGCACTGGACCGACCGGCTGTTCTCGTTCCGCTGCACCCGGCCCGCCTCCCTGCGCTTCCGCTCGGGCGAGTTCGTGATGATCGGGCTTCTGGGCGACAACGGCAAACCGCTGCTGCGGGCCTATTCCATCGCCTCGCCCTCCTGGGACGACGAGCTGGAATTCTACTCGATCAAGGTGCCCGACGGGCCGCTGACCTCGCGGCTCCAGCATATCGCGCCGGGCGACGAGATCATCCTGCGCCCCAAGCCGGTGGGCACGCTGGTGCATGACGCGCTGCTGCCAGGCAAGCGGATCTGGTTCTTCGCCACCGGCACCGGCATCGCGCCCTTCGCCTCGCTCTTGCGCGACCCGCAGACCTACGAGGATTACGACGAGGTGATCCTGACCCATACCTGCCGCGAAGCGGGCGAGCTGGCCTATGGCGCCGAGTTGATCGACAGCATCCGCAGCGACGAGATGCTGGCCGAGTTGATGGGCGAGGGCTTCCACGAGAAGCTGCGCTACTACCCCACCACCACCCGCGAGGAGAGCGCCAAGATGGGCCGGATCACCGACCTGATGCGCTCGGGCGATGTCTATGCCGATCTCGGCGTCGAGCCGCTCTGCCCCGAGCACGACCGCGCCATGGTCTGCGGCAACCTCGCGTTCAATCTCGAGATCAAGGAGCTGCTCGAGGGCTACGGGCTCGAGGAAGGCGCCAATTCCAAGCCCGCGCAATACGTGGTGGAGAAGGCGTTTCTCGACTGACCCGCGCACCGGGGCCACGCCGCTTGCAAAGCGCGCAAACCCCGGTCATACCGGGCCAAATCGCTTGAATCGACGCCCGTGACGGTCTAGGTTCCGGCGTCCAGACCCACGAAACGACCAAAGGAACGATACCATAGCTCGCAGACCTCACAACGCTCCGCCCCCCAAGGACACCGGCCCGCGCGTCAACGAAAAAATCCGCGCCCCCGAAATCCGCCTGATCGGTGCCGACGGCGAGAATGTCGGCGTCGCCCCTCCTTCCCGCGCGTTGGAGATGGCCGAACAGGCCGGGCTCGACCTGGTCGAGATCTCGCCCAACGCCAATCCGCCGGTCTGCAAGATCATGGATTTCGGCAAGTTCAAATACGAACAGCAGAAACGCGAATCCGAGGCTCGCAAGAAGCAGAAGATCATCGAGGTCAAGGAGGTCAAGTTCCGCCCCAACACGGACAC
>DOIS01000048.1:536-5127 GCA_003511785.1 Paracoccaceae bacterium | reverse complement strand
TGAGGGGGTGTGTGAAGGTCGGTTGACTTGGACCTCAGCCCGACCGCCACACGGATGCAACACGAAGTCGCGGGACTGGTGTAGGGCAGACGGCCACGCGCCGCAATCGGCCCATGCCCGCCCGCAGGGAGACATCAATGACATTTTCCAAAGCGACACTTCTGGGAACCGCTGCCGCGATCTCGCTGGCCGGCGCTGCGCAGGCCGCCGACTGCCCGATCAAGGTGGGCGTGCTGCACTCGCTGTCCGGCACCATGGCGATCTCCGAGACCACGCTCAAGGACACGATGCTGATGCTGGTCGAACAGCAGAACGAGAAAGGCGGGCTTCTGGGCTGCGATCTCGAGGCCGTGGTGGTCGATCCCGCCTCGGACTGGCCGCTTTTCGCCGAGAAGGCGCGCGAGCTGCTCACCGTGCAGGAGGTGGACGTGATCTTCGGCAACTGGACGAGCGTCAGCCGCAAGTCAGTGCTGCCGGTGATCGAGGAATTGAACGGGCTGCTGTTCTACCCCGTGCAATACGAGGGCGAGGAAAGCTCGAAGAACGTGTTCTATACCGGCGCCGCGCCCAACCAGCAGGCGATCCCGGCCACGGATTATTTCCTTGAGGAACTGGGCGTCGAGAAATTCGCGCTCCTGGGCACCGACTATGTCTATCCCCGCACCACCAACAACATCCTGAAGTCCTATCTGAAGGACAAGGGCATCGCGGATGCGGACATTTTCGTCAACTACACGCCCTTCGGGCATTCCGACTGGTCCAAGATCGTGGCCGACGTGGTGGCGCTCGGGGCCGACGGCAAGAAGGTGGGCGTGATCTCGACCATCAACGGCGACGCCAATATCGGCTTCTACAAGGAGTTGGCCGCGGCCGGCATCTCGGCCGACGACATTCCCGTGGTCGCCTTCTCGGTGGGCGAGGAGGAGCTTTCCGGTCTCGACACCTCGAACCTGGTGGGCCACCTGGCCGCCTGGAACTACTTCATGTCCGCCGACACCGACGCCAACGAGGAGTTCATTGCTGCCTGGCACGCGTTCATCGGCGACGATGCGCGCGTGACCAACGACCCGATGGAGGCGCATTACATCGGCTTCCACATGTGGGTGAACGCCGTCGAGGACGCCGAGACCACCGATGTAGACGCCGTGCGCGAGGCGATGTGGGGCCAGGAGTTCCCGAACCTGACCGGCGGCACCGCCGTGATGGGCGTCAACCACCACCTGGCCAAGCCCGTGCTGATCGGCGAGATCACCGAGGACGGGCAGTTCGACATCCTCAGCCAGACCGACGAGGTGCCGGGCGACGCCTGGACCGATTACCTGCCGGAAAGCGCGCTTCTGGTGTCGGATTGGAAGGATCTCGAATGCGGCATGTATAACACCCAGACCGAGTCCTGCGTGCAGACGCGGTCGAACTACTGATCCGTTCGGACCTGACCGGAGGGGGCCCTGCCCCCTCCGACCCGCTGGGGACCATCCATGACAAGACTGATTTTCGCGGCGCTGGCCCTCCTGGCCTCCGCCTGTGTCGCGCAAGCCCAGGATGCGCCGGCGATCCAGCCGGTGCTGCAAGAGCACCGCGCGGTGATCGAGAAAAGCTCGCGCACGACGATCGGCCCGGCCATCGACGCGCTGGCCGCCTCCGGTCTGCCGCAGGCGCAGGCGGTGCTGGAGGCCTGGGCCGACAAGGACATGTGGTTGCGCTTGTCCGACGGCCGGTTCTATCGCGCCGAAGAGACCGAGAAGGACATCTACAGCCTGACCGATTTCGACACCGGCGACGTGACCCTTGGCGTGGACGAGGACGACCTCGACCAGCTCAAGCCCAATTCCGGCATCCGCGCGATGATCGCCACGGCGCTGGTGCGCTATCAGATCGCCGATCCCGACCCCGACAAGCGGCGCGATGCGCTGCAATCCATCGAGCGCAACCCGGAAACCGCGCATCTGGCACCGCTGCGCGCATCGATCCCCGACGAGCCCGACCCGGAGATCGCCGCGCAGAAACGCCGGCTCGAACGGCTTTTGACCATCGCCCATGATCCCGACCGTGCCGCGCGGATCGCCGCCATCGAGGAGATGTCGGGCGATCTGGGCCTGGACCTGCGCGCCACGCTGAACCCGCTGGTGGCGACCACGTTGAAGATCGTGCAGGGCCCCCCGCCCGAGGGCGAGAACGTGGCCCGCGTGCTGATCCCGGGCGAGGAAATCTCCATCGACGCCGCCTATGACCTGCTGGTGGCCCAGGGGGCGCCGGTCCGGCTGACCCCCGACCTGTTGCGCCAGGCGCTAAGCGAGAACCTGGAAAACGGGCGCGTGGCGGGCGTGCCGGTGGGCACGCTGGGCGATCCCCGCGCCCGCGAGGCCGCCTATGCCGCGCTGGCCGCCCGGGGCCTGGTGCCCGAGGCGCGCAGCACCGCCGAGATCGCGCAGGTGCTTACCGACTACACGATCTACGAATCCTACGCCGAGACCGATCCGGCGGTGACCGACGCCGCCCGCGCCGCACTGGCCGAGATCGACCTGAACGTGACCATGAACCAGGCGCTCGACCTGTCGCTGGATGCGCTGTCGCTGGCGTCGATCTATTTCCTGGCCGCGATCGGGCTGGCCATCACCTTCGGCGTGATGGGCGTCATCAACATGGCCCATGGCGAGTTCATAATGATGGGCGCCTACACGGGCTATGTGGTGCAGACCATCATTTCCGATCACACCGTCTCGATCCTCGTGGCGCTGCCGCTGGCCTTCGCCGTGACCTTCGCCGCCGGGGTGGCGATGGAGCGGCTGGTGATCCGCTTTCTCTATAACCGTCCGCTCGAGACGCTGCTGGCCACCTTCGGCATCTCCATCGCGCTGCAACAGCTGGCCAAGACCATCTTCGGCACCCAGGCCCGGCCGTTGACCGCGCCCGGCTGGCTGGACGGGGCGTTCGTGCTCAACGACGTGGTCTCGATCAGCTATATCCGCATCGCCATCTTCGTGCTGGCGCTCGTGTTCCTGGCGGTGTTCCTGTTCATCATGCGGCGCACCCGGCTGGGGTTGGAGACCCGCGCCGTCACCCAGAACCCGCGCATGGCCGCCTCGATGGGGATCAACCCCAACCGGGTCAACATGCTGACCTTCGGGCTGGGCTCGGGCATCGCGGGCGTGGCGGGCGTGGCCATCGGGCTTTTCGCCAAGGTCACGTCCGAGTTGGGCAGCGACTATATCGTGCAGAGCTTCATGACGGTCGTGGTCGGCGGGGTCGGCAACATCTGGGGCACGCTGGCGGGCGCCACCCTGATCGGCTTCGCGCAGAAGGGCATCGAGGCGCTCAACCCCTCGAACACGCTGGCCGCGCAGACCTACATGATCGTGCTCATCATCATCTTCATCCAGTTCCGCCCGCGCGGGCTCATCGCGCTGCGCGGACGCGCGGCAGGAGACTGACCGATGCGACAACCCTTCGTCCTGCGTCACCCCTCGACCCTGGTCGTGCTGGCCCTGCTGGCGCTCTTCACCCTCGTCGTCACCGTGCTGGCCGAAGGCTTCGGCATCGGGGTGATCTCGACCTCCTTCGTCAAGACGCTGGGCAAGACGCTGTGCCTGTGTCTCGCGGCGCTGGCGATGGACCTGGTCTGGGGCTATTGCGGCATCCTCAGCCTCGGTCATTTCGCTTTCTTCGGGATCGGCGGTTACATGATCGGCATGTGGCTGATGTATGCGCGCACCCATGACATCGTCGCCGCCTCGCTGGCGCAGGCGCCGATCCCGCCCACCCCGGAAGAGATCACCGACGCCATCGGCAACCAGATCTTCGGCGTCGTGGGCTCCAGCGAGTTTCCCGTGATCTGGGCCTTTGCCGACAGCCTGGCCGCGCAACTGGCGCTGGTGGTGCTGGTGCCGGGGCTGCTGGCGCTGGTCTTCGGCTGGCTGGCCTTCCGCAGCCGGGTGACCGGGGTCTATCTCTCGATCCTGACCCAGGCGATGACCCTGGCATTGGCGCTTTACCTGTTCCAGAACGACAGCGGGCTGCGTGGCAATAACGGGCTGAGCGGGTTGCAGAACCTGCCGGGGCTGGACCACGTGCCGCAATCTCTGGTCTCGATGTGGTTCTTCTGGGGCTCGGCGCTGGCGCTGGGGCTGGGCTATCTGCTCTGTGCCTGGATCGTGGGCGGCAAGTTCGGCTCGGTCCTGCGCGGCATCCGCGACAACGAGGCACGGGTGCGGTTCCTGGGCTACTCGGTCGAGGGCTACAAGCTGGCGATCTTCACCCTGACCGCCTGCATCGCGGGGATCGCCGGGGCGCTCTATTACCCGCAGGCGGGCATCATCAACCCGGCCGAGATCTTGCCCATCGCCTCGATCTACCTGGCCGTGTGGGTCGCCATCGGCGGGCGCGGGCGGCTCTACGGCGCGGTGATCGGCGCGGCCTTCGTCAGCCTGGTGTCGTCCTGGTTCACCGGCGGGCAGGCGCCCGATCTGAACCTCGGCTTCTACACCATAAGCTGGGTGGACTGGTGGCTGGTGCTGCTGGGCCTGTCCTTCGTCCTGGTCACGCTGTTCGCGCCCAAGGGCATCGGCGGGCTGGTCGACCTGTGGACCGGGCG
>DOIS01000048.1:0-201 GCA_003511785.1 Paracoccaceae bacterium | reverse complement strand
CCCCCCCCCCCCCCCCGCCACGGCGCCGACCTGGGTCCCGACGACGGGTCGCTGCGCGAGCCGGAGGCCAGCCGATGAGCACGCTTCTGGAAGTCTCCGGCGCCTCGGTCTCCTTCGACGGGTTCAAGGCGATCAACAATCTCAGTTTCCAGATCGCCGAGGCCGAGCTGCGCGCGGTGATCGGGCCCAACGGGGCGGGCA
>DOIS01000118.1 GCA_003511785.1 Paracoccaceae bacterium | reverse complement strand
AGCCGCTGACTGCCTCTCTAACCAATGTGAACGTCGCGGGGTCGGGCTGGCGCACCATCGAAATCGTCGGGCGACCGAAGGCGGACGCCTTCGGAATGGGCTCGCCGTGACATGGGCCTGGGAAATCGGGGGCACCCGTACCTTTCGAGATGTCGCCGTTAACGTGCTGGAACAGCCGGATGCGCCCGACAGCCTGACCCTGTCCAACACGACCGTCGATGAAAGCGATGGGGCGATCATCATCGGCGAACTCGCCGCGACGGATGCCGATAACGAACCCGCGTTCGACTTCGACATCCTGTTCGACGCTTCCGGCCTGCTCAGCGTGGCCGGCAACCGGTTGGTCGCGTTCGACGGCCTGGACCTCGAGGCGCTCGCCGAGAACCCTCTGGTGTCCATCGCCGGCAATGGCGACGCCTCGTTCGAGGTGATTTTGCGGGTCACGGACAGCGACGGGCTGCACCGGGACGAGAACCCGCACGATCACGGTGCGCGACCTCGACGACACGGTTACCACGACCGGCACCGCCGGCGACGACGTGCTCACGGGGTCGGCGCGCAACGACGAGATCACGGCACTGGGCGGTGATGACGTCATCGTCCTGCGCGGCGGGGCGGATACCGTTTTCGCGGGCGACGGCGACGATTTCGTCGCCGGCGGCGGCGGCCGGGATTCGCTGCGCGGACAGGACGGCGAGGATGTCCTGCGCGGCGGCTCGGGCGCGGATACCCTGCTGGGCAATCGCGACGACGACCTTCTTTATGGCGACAACGGCGACGACCGTCTGGACGGCGGCGCCGGGCGTGACAGGTTGAGGGATGGAAACGGCCGCGACACGCTGATCGGCGGCGCCGGCGCCGACCGTTTCGTATTGCGCGACGACGGCAGCACCGACCGGATCAACGATTTCGAGGACGGGCACGACCTGATCGTCCTGCCTGACGTGTCCGGCTTCGGCTCGTTGACCGTGACGGAGATTTCCGGCGGGCGCGTGCGCGTCGAATATGGCGGAGACCGCCTGGTTCTGACCGGCGCCGACGGGCCGCTGGAGGTCTCGGACATCACCGCCGACGATTTCCTCTTCTGACAGGCTGCCCGGGCAAGCGGCGGCGCGGCGTCGCTCCCGCCTGCCCGCCGCTCAGAACAGCGACAACTGGTCCCCCGCCCGCGCCGGCGGGGCGAACAGGTCGCAGCGCAGCGGCGGTTGCGGGCGGTCCAGACCCAACCGCCGCGCAGCCAGCCGGAAGCGTTGCGCCACCAGCGCGGCGTAATGGCCCTCGCCGCGCATCCGGCGGCCCCAGCTTGCATCGTACTCCTTGCCCCCGTGCATCTCTCGCAGTCGGGCCATGACGCGACCCGCGCGGCCGGGGTAGTGCTCGGCCAGCCATTCCTGCCAGAGCTCCGAGACCTCGCGCGGCAGGCGCAGCATGATCCAGCTCGCCGCATCTGCTCCGGCCTCGGCGCCGGCGGCCAGGATCGCCTCGAGCTCGGGATCGGTGAGCGCGGGCACCATGGGCGAGGCCATGATGCGCACCGGCACCCCTGCCCCGGTCAAGCGCCGGATCGTCTCAAGTCGCCGCGCGGGCGCGGGCGCGCGCGGCTCCATCCGACGGCAAAGCGCGGGGTCCAGCGTGGTGACGGAGACGCCGACCCGCACCAGCCCGCGCGCGGCCATGGGCGCGAGGATGTCGAGATCGCGCTCGATCAGCGTGCCCTTGGTGACGATGGCGACGGGGTGGTTGAACGCGGCCAGCACCTCGAGGCAGGCGCGCATGATGCCCCGGTCGCGCTCGACCGGCTGGTAGGGGTCGGTATTGGTGCCGATGGCCAACGGCGCCACCTGGTAGGACCGCGCGCGCAGTTCGCGCGCCAACACCTCGGCCATGTTGGGCCGGGCGATCAGCCGGGTCTCGAAGTCCAGCCCCGGCGACAGGCCCAGCCAGGCATGGCTGGGGCGCGCGAAGCAGTAGACGCAGCCATGCTCGCAACCGCGATAGGGGTTGATCGACCGGTCGAAGGGCAGATCGGGCGACCGGTTGTAGGTGATCGCACTTTTCGCTTGCTCGTCGCTGAGCTGCGCGCGCGGCCCGGGCCCGGCGGGCGGCTCGGTCGTCCAGCCGTCATCCGCCCGCTCGCGCGCGAGATCGAAGCGCCCGGCGCGGTTGCTGAGCGCTCCGCGCGCGCGGGGGCGCGAGGTCGGCGCAATGGGCTGGGGATCGGGGCGGGCCATGTCTCCGAGAATGGAACAGAACAGGAACGAACGCAAGGCCGCCTCTGCCCGCCCGCCGATGCCGGGTCTGCGACGGGTGACAATCGCGTGCGCAGGTCGGAACCGGCCCCGGCTGTGTCGCAAATAATGCAGTCGCGCCCGCGCGCTTGACGGCAAAAGGGCCGGAAAGGTCCATGCCGGAACCACACCCGGAGACGAGGAACGCGCCCATGTCCGACGACGAAGACGACATCATCCTGGCCGAGCTGAGCGACGACGAGCTGGTCGAACAGATGTTCGACGACCTCTATGACGGTCTCAAGGAAGAGATCGAGGAGGCGGTGAACATCCTGCTCGAACGCGGCTGGGCGCCCTATGACATCCTCACCAAGGCGCTGGTGGGCGGGATGACCATCGTGGGCCACGATTTCCGCGACGGAATTCTCTTTGTCCCCGAGGTGCTGCTGGCTGCCAACGCGATGAAGGGCGGCATGGCCATCCTCAAGCCGCTGCTGGCCGAGACCGGCGCGCCGCGCGTGGGCAAGGTGGTGATCGGCACGGTCAAGGGCGACATCCACGACATCGGCAAGAACCTGGTCAGCATGATGATGGAGGGCGCCGGGTTCGAGGTGGTGGATCTCGGCATCAACAACCCCGTGGAGAACTACCTCGAGGTGATGGAGCGCGAAATGCCCGACATCCTGGGCATGTCGGCGCTGCTGACCACAACCATGCCCTACATGAAGGTGGTGATCGACACGATGGTCGAACAGGGCATCCGCGACGACTATATCGTGCTGGTGGGCGGCGCGCCGCTCAACGAGGAGTTCGGCCGTGTGATCGGCGCCGACGCCTATTGCCGCGACGCGGCGGTGGCGGTCGAGACGGCCAAGGAGTTCGTTGCGCGCAAGCACAACCGCATGGCGGCGGGCTGACGGCGCGGGTCGGCCCTCGACAGCGCCCGCGCCGCCCCCCATCTCACGGGACAGGAGGTGCGCTCATGCCGCTGTCACGATTTCTGCTGCTGCTCGGGCTGGTGCTGCTGGCCGCCGGTCTCACCGTCTGGGCGCTGACCGCCGGCGGGACGGTGCCGGCCTGGGCCGGGCTCGGCGCCCTGGTGCTGGCGCTCGGGCTGCGGCTGGGCCCGTGGCAGGGATGAGCGGGCCGAGCGACCATGACTTGGCCGAACACGGCCTGCCCCCCGATGCGTCC
>DOIS01000142.1 GCA_003511785.1 Paracoccaceae bacterium | reverse complement strand
GGATTTGTGCAACAGAGCCCAGCAACCGCACTGCCCTCCATCAACTCCCTTAAAAATTTAACCGTTTTTTCAGGCTCGTTCATTATGAACGAAATCCCAACGCCATCGCCAGACCCGTCAATCGTCCATCGGGAATAGTCGATATCAACAATGAAACGTATTGGACGCTTTTCGATACTCCATGCCCTATCGAAAACAAAAAGGCCAATATTCCCGGTGTCGTAGACCGTGATTGCAAAGGACTGAGAACGTCGGTTTTCTGTTTCTGCGCTACACCAAAGCTGCCCGTCCGAAGCATCATGAGTCAGCTCCACTGTCCAAGCATCTTTTCGAAAAATCTGGGTATACTCAAAAGGTTCTGCGAAAAGTAAGCTCGATGGCACAACCAACAGAAGAGAAACGAGAACAGGGCCAATTAACTTCTCAGTCATAAGAAACTCTACCGCACTCCTTTTTGGTTGTGAAGTGGTGACCGCTCCAAAGTAGCGCGAAGAAAGACGGCGCGCATCGCAGGCCCGAGCACATTTTACCTTTTCCTCCGCTTCACATTCCCCCCGCGCTGCCCCGGCCGCCCGGCCGTGGACCGGCCGCGCGACCCGGCCGCCGCCTCCGAGGCCTTCTCCACCGCCTGTTGCCGCGCCAGCGGATCGTCGGCGACCGCCAGGTCCACCGCCTCCAACCGCTTGATCTCGTCGCGGAGCCGCGCGGCTTCCTCGAACTCCAGGTTCTCGGCGGCCTTGCGCATGTCGGTGCGCAAGCCCTCCAGCACCGCCTCGAGATTGGCGCCGTGCAGCGGCTTGTCGATCTTGGCGGTGACCCGGTTCATGTCCACGTCGCCCTCGTAGAGCCCCGAGAGCACGTCCTCGACATTCTTGCGGATGGTCTCGGGCGTGATGCCGTGTTCCTTGTTATAAGCGATCTGCTTGGCCCGGCGGCGGTCGGTCTCGGCCAGGGCGCGCTCCATCGAACCGGTGATGCGGTCGGCATACATGATGACGCGGCCTTCCGAGTTACGCGCGGCCCGGCCGATGGTCTGGATCAGCGAGGTTTCCGAGCGCAGGAAGCCCTCCTTGTCGGCATCGAGAATGGCCACCAGCCCGCATTCGGGGATGTCGAGCCCCTCGCGCAGGAGGTTGATGCCCACCAGCACGTCGAACGCCCCCAGCCGCAGGTCGCGCAGGATCTCGATGCGTTCGATCGTGTCGATGTCGGAATGCATGTAGCGGACTTTTATGCCCTGCTCGTGCAGGTATTCGGTCAGGTCCTCGGCCATGCGCTTGGTGAGGGTCGTGACCAGCGTGCGATAGCCCGCCTCGGTGACGCGGCGCACTTCGTCCAGCAGGTCGTCGACCTGCATCTCGACCGGGCGGATCTCGACCTGCGGATCGAGCAGGCCGGTGGGGCGGATCACCTGTTCGGTGAAGACGCCGCCGGCCTGTTCCAGCTCCCAGGCCGCGGGGGTGGCCGAGACGAAGACCGACTGCGGCCGCATGGCGTCCCATTCCTCGAATTTCAGGGGGCGGTTGTCCATGCAGGACGGCAGGCGGAAACCATGCTCGGCCAGGGTGAACTTGCGCCGATAGTCGCCGCGATACATGCCGCCGATCTGCGGCACGCTGACATGGCTTTCGTCGACGAAGACGATGGCGCTGTCGGGGATGAACTCGAAGAGCGTCGGCGGCGGCTCGCCCGGCGCGCGGCCGGTGAGATAGCGGGAGTAGTTCTCGATCCCGCTGCAGACGCCAGTGGCCTCGAGCATTTCCAGGTCGAAATTGGTGCGTTGCTCCAGCCGCTGCGCCTCCAGGAGCTTGCCCTCGCCCACCAGCTGGTCGAGGCGGGTGCGCAGCTCCTTCTTGATGCCGATGATGGCCTGCTGCATCGTGGGTTTCGGCGTGACGTAGTGCGAGTTGGCGTAGACCCGCACCTGGTCGAACGCGCCGGTCTTGGCGCCGGTGAGCGGGTCGAACTCGGTGATCGCCTCCAGCTCTTCGCCGAAGAAGGAGAGTCTCCAGGCGCGGTCCTCGAGGTGCGCGGGAAAGATCTCCAGCGTGTCGCCACGCACGCGGAAGGCGCCGCGCTGAAAGGCCTGGTCGTTGCGGCGGTATTGCTGTGTGACGAGATCGGCGATCACGGCGCGTTGGTCATAGGTGCCGCCGACCTTCAGGTCCTGGGTCATCGCGCCATAGGTCTCGACCGAACCGATGCCGTAGATGCAGGAGACCGAGGCCACGATGATCACGTCGTCGCGCTCCAGCAGCGCCCGGGTGGCCGAGTGGCGCATCCGGTCGATCTGCTCGTTGATCTGGGATTCCTTCTCGATATAGGTGTCCGAGCGCGGCACGTAGGCCTCGGGCTGGTAGTAGTCGTAGTAGGAGACGAAATACTCCACCGCGTTTTCCGGGAAAAACCCCTTGAATTCGCCGTAAAGCTGGGCCGCCAGCGTCTTGTTGGGCGCCAGGATGATCGCCGGGCGCTGCGTCTCCTCGATCACCTTGGCCATGGTGAAGGTCTTGCCGGTGCCCGTGGCGCCCAGCAGCACCTGGTCGCGCTCGCCGCCCCGCACGCCTTGCGACAACTCGGCGATGGCGGTGGGCTGATCGCCCGCCGGGGCGAAATCGGAATGCATGACGAACCGCTTGCCGCCCTCCAGCTTGGGGCGGGACTTCACGTCTGGGGCCGGGGCGTGCAGGATCGGCGCGGTCTTGTCGGAATGGGCATAGGGCATGCAGGGCAACCTTCTCGGGGGATGCCCTACATTTGTTCGCGCGGGCGCGGGGTTCAACCCCGCGCGGTGTCAGCCTTCGGCCTTGAACACGCCGCAGGCGATGCGCGCCCCGGCGTCGCCGGCGGGCTACGACTCGTAATCGTCCGGCCCGGCATGGACGATGAAGGCCGCGCCGTCGGCGTCGGTCAGGTGATCGCGGGTCAGCCGGTCATTGAAGAAGGTCGCGGCCAAACGCCCCTCCTCGCCGACATGAACGTTGGGCAGATCGCCGGGATGCGGGCCGCCCTCGACCATCACCCCGTGATTGGCGTCGCCCGCCACATGACCGCCGGCGGTCTTGAACTCGGGGCCGGAGCAGTCGCCGGTCTCGTGGATATGCACCCCGTGCAGGCCCGGCGGCATGTCGCGCAGGTCGATGCCGATCAGCATCATGCCTGAGGCGGTGGGCCGGATCGAGACGGTCCCGGCAATGGCGCCCTCGGCAGTCTCGACCGTGGCGAGAAAGCCGGGGCCGGCGCTGCCTCCGTGGTCGTCGGCGAGGGCCGGCGCGGCAGCGGTGAACGGCAGGGCCAGCGCGGCGGCGGCGCAGGTCAAGCGATTGGCAATTGGCATGAGATGTCCTCCTTGGCAGGTTGGCTCACGGGGGCAACGGTGCGCACCCGCCGTTGTTCCCGGGCCGGGACGTCCCCCCGTGCTTCCTCTTATCGGATATACTTTGGGGGGAGGCCCGAAGGGCCGAGGGCAAAGCCCCCTCGCCCGCGGCGATTCGCATCTTGCCCGCCTCGCGCGGCTGCTCCATATAGACGGGCAGACGAGCAAAGGAGTGTCCCATGCGCGCGCGTATCTACAAGCCGGCCCGCAGCGCCATGACCTCGGGCATGGCCAAGACCAAGCGATGGGTCCTGGAATACGCCCCCGCCGCGCCGCGCGACATCGACCCGCTGATGGGCTGGACGTCCTCGGCCGACACCCAGAGCCAGGTCCGCCTGCGCTTCGACAGCAAGGAAGCGGCCCTGGACTATGCCGAGGCGCATGGCATCGACGCCGTGGTGCAGGAGCCCAAGCCGCGCAAGCTGAACATCCGTCCGCGCGGCTATGGCGAGAATTTCGCCACCGACCGGCGCGAGACCTGGACCCACTGATCCCGCTGCGCCATACCGGGCTTGATCCCCCGGGCAAAAGCCGCAAGAAAGACCCCCGAGCGGTCCCATAGCTCAACTGGATAGAGCAGCTGACTTCTAATCAGCAGGTTCGGGGTTCGAGTCCTCGTGGGATCGCCAGGTCGCGCCGGGTGCCAAGGGGGCATAAGAGTGCGCACAGTCGCGGCTTTTCGTGCACCCCCTGTCAAGGAAATTCTCGATTTTTCGCGAAAATTCCTGAAGTTCTCTTGTTTTTATGAGTTTTCATCCGCTTGCGCTTGCGCGCGAGATTTTCAGTTAGTGGGACGACGATCCAACCCTTGCAAATCGGATCATCGGACAGCGGCTACTGGAGAGCGGCGATCGCTTCTTCGCGCAAGAAAATTGCCCCGAAATTCCGATCGCTCGGGGCAAAGCGGGCGACTCGGGATGCCTCGAGCAGGCTCTTTAGGGTGTTGTGAAGTGGTCCGGTTTTCCTGGACAGGTTTGCGGCTCAGCTA
>DOIS01000229.1:2294-3953 GCA_003511785.1 Paracoccaceae bacterium | reverse complement strand
TTTACGCCGGGCAGCGCCCGCCACGGGCGGCCGCTGCCCTCATTTGTCTCGACATCAGCCAGGCAGACCACATGAAGCAGTGCGGCACCCCACCGCACCGGCCCCCCCCGGATCATAACGGATTACCCCGCGACCGAGGCCCGGTAGATCTCGTCGATGGTCTCGGCGATGGTGGCGTTGAATGCCTCGTCCGATTGTTGCGCCGACAGCCCCTCGGTCAGCGCCCGCGAGAAGCTGGCGATCACGCCGCTGTTGCGGGCCAGCCGCGCGTTGGCCTCCTGCCGCGAATAGCCGCCCGAGAGCGCCACCACCCGCTGCACCCGCGGATGATCGACCAGCGGCTTGTAGAGATTGTCGGTCTCGGGCAGCGTGAGCTTGAGCATCACCTCCTGACCTTCCTCCAGCGCGTCCAGCTGCTTGTGGATCGCGGCCAGCAGCAGCCCCTCGGCCTCGGCCTTGTCGTCGATGGAAATGGTCACCTCGGGCTCGATGATCGGCACCAGCCCGGCGGCGACGATCTGGCGGCCCACCTCGAACTGCTGCGCGACCACGCGTTCGATACCCGCCTCGGTCGCGGCATTGATGACCGAGCGCATCTTGGTGCCGTAGATCCCCGCGCGCGCCGCCTTGGCCAGCAGCGCGTCCAGCTCGGGCATGGGTTTCATCACCTGCACGCCGCCCTCGTCCTCGGCCAGGCCCTTGTCCACCTTGAGGAAGGGCACCACGCCGCGCTCTTCCCAGAGATAGCGCGCCGAGGGCTTGCCGCCGATCTCGCCGTCCATGGTGCGTTCGAACAGGATCGCGCCCAGAATCTTCTCACCGGAAAAGGCCGGGGCCTGCACGATGCGCGCGCGCATCTCGTGGATCAGGTCGAACATCTCGGCCTCGCCGTCATAGGCCTCCGGCTCGATCCCGTAGAGCTTGAGCGCCTTGGGCGTGGAGCCGCCGCTCTGGTCCAGCGCGGCGATGAACCCCGCGCCTTCGGTGATCTGCTTTTTCTGCTGGGAATTGGTCATGTCATCCGTCCGTGAAAGGGATTTCGGTCTAAATGCGGGCGGCGCCGCCTCTCGGGTTCGTGATAGGCAAGGGGCGGCGCGCTTGCAACGGATTTGCGCGGGGGCCTCACGCCGCCAGCGCCGCGACGCCGGGCAGGGTCTTGCCCTCCATCCATTCCAGGAAGGCGCCGCCGGCGGTGGAGATATAGGTGAAGTCCTTGGCCGCGCCGCAGGCGTTGAGCGCCGAGACCGTGTCGCCCCCGCCCGCGACCGAGACCAGCGTTCCGGCCCGGGTCAGTTCCGCGGCGCGCAGGGCGGCGGCATTGGTGGCGGCGTCGAAGGGCTCGGTTTCGAAGGCGCCGAGCGGGCCGTTCCACAAAAGCGTGCGGCATTCGCCCAGAAGTGCGTTTATCGCACGCACGCTGTCCGGGCCGGCGTCGAGGATCATCGCGTCCTCGGGGCAGGCGTCGGCGGCCACCACCTCGTGCGGGGCATGGGCGGCCAGCTTGCGCGCCACCACCACGTCGCGCGGCAGCAGGATGGCGCAACCCGTGGTCTCGGCCTTGGCCATGATCTCGCGCGCGGTCTCGACCATCAGACGCTCGGCCAGCGAGGTGCCGATGTCATGGCCCTGCGCGGCCAGGAAAGTGTTGGCCATGCCGCC
>DOIS01000229.1:0-1958 GCA_003511785.1 Paracoccaceae bacterium | reverse complement strand
CCGATGATCAGGTGATCGACCTTTTCAACCAGGTGCAGCAGCAGGTCGAGCTTGGTCGAGACCTTGGCCCCGCCCACCAGTGCCGCGACGGGCCGTGCGGGGTTGCCAAGCGCACGGTCCAGCGCGCTCAGCTCCGCCTCCATCAAGCGGCCCGCGCAGGACGGCAACAGCCGCGCCAGCGCCTCGGTCGAGGCATGCGCCCGGTGCGTCGCCGAGAAGGCGTCGTTGCAATAGACGTCGCCCAGCCTGGCCATGCCGGCGGCGAGATCGGGGTCGTTCTTCGTCTCGCCCGCGTGAAAGCGCGTGTTCTCCAACAGCAGGATCTGCCCCTCCTGCAGCGCCGCCGAGGCCGCCTCGGCGGCCGGGCCCACGCAGTCCGCGGCGAAGACCACCGGCGCGCCGAAGGCCCGCTCCAGCGTCTCCACCAGCTGTTGCAGCGACAGGTTCTCGCGCCGCTCGCCGGCGGGCCGGCCGAAATGCGCCAGCAGGATCGGACGCCCACCGGCGGCGAGGATGTCGCGCACCGTGGGGATCAGCCGCTTGATGCGGGTCGCGTCGGTCACGTTGCCCTCGACGATGGGCACGTTGATGTCCACCCGTACCAGCACGCGCTTGCCCGCCAAATCCATGTCGTCCAACGTCTTCCAGACCATAATGCCCCTCATTTTCCGATCAAATGCACTGCGCGCTGTTTTCCCGCAAAAACCGCGCCCGTCAATGCGCCACTTGGCAATCCCGCGCCCGCGTCTTAGGTATCCGCCCAACGCCAAACAGACAGGAGGCCCGCATGGCCGAGATCAAGGACCCCGAGAACACCATCCTGATGGAGCTTAAGGGCGGCACCGTCACCATCGAGCTTCTGCCCGACGTGGCCCCGAAACATGCCGAGCGCATGAAGGAGCTGGCGCGCGCGGGCCAGTATGACAACGTGGCTTTTCACCGGGTGATCGAGGGCTTCATGGCCCAGACCGGGGACGTCAAGAACGGCAACATGGAAGAGGGCTTCAACCTGCGCATGGCCGGGACCGGCGGCTCGGACCTGCCCAACCTGTCGGCCGAGTTCTCGAAACTGCCGCATGACCGGGGCACGCTGGGCGCGGCCCGGTCGCAGAACCCCGACAGCGCCAATTCGCAGTTCTTCATCAATTTCAGCGACAACCATTTCCTGAACGGGCAGTACACCGTCTATGGCCGGGTGATCGAGGGGATGGAGCATGTGGACGCCATCACCCGCGGCGAGCCGCCCGCGGACCCCGACCGGATGATCCGCGTCAAGGTGGCCGCCGATGCGTGACCAGATTGCCACCATCGCAGCCGCCGCCCTGCTTGCCGGGCCCGCCGCCGCGACGGGCCTGAAGATCGAGATCGCGGGCGAGGGGGCCAACGGCACCGTCACCCTCGACCTGTTCGAGGAGGTCGCGCCGAACCACGTGGAGCGCATCACGACGCTGGCCCGCGAAGGGGCCTATGACGACGTGGTGTTCCACCGCGTGATCGACGGCTTCATGGCCCAGACCGGGGACGTGCAGTTCGGCAAGATGGGCTCGGACATGCGCATGGCCGGACGGGGCGGCTCGGACCGGCCCGACCTCGGCGCCGAGTTCTCGGATCTGCCCTTCGAACGCGGGGTGGTCGGCATGGCGCGCAGCCAGGACCCCGACAGCGCCAATTCGCAATTCTTCATCATGTTCGCGCCCGGCCCCTTCCTGAACGGGCAATACACCGTGGTGGGCGAGGTGACCGATGGCATGGATGTGGTGGACGCGATCAAGCGTGGCGAGGGTCGCAACGGCGCGGTGACGGGCCAGCCCGACCGCATGACCGAGGTCAGCGTCACCGACTGACCCCGGCGGCGCTCCCGCCCCCTGCGGCCCCGCCCTGTCGGGCGGGCCCTCGGGGTTGGGCCGGGCCCGCGCGGCGCGCGCGGGTCCTGCGAGGCCCCGCCCCCCCCCCCCCCC
>DOIS01000111.1 GCA_003511785.1 Paracoccaceae bacterium | reverse complement strand
TCGAGGATGTCCTCGAGCGTGATCAACCCCTGCAGCGCGCCGTACTCGTCCACCACCAGGGCGAAATGGCTGCGCTGGCGCAGGAACTGGCGCATCTGGTCGTCGAGCGTCGTGGTCTCGGGCACGAAGTAGGGCGGCTTGGCCACGTCGATGATGCGGAAATCCTTGAGCGCCTCGGCGGCGCTCTCGGCCTCGCTCACCCGGGCATACATGGCGCGCAGCAGGTCCTTGGCATGAACCACGCCGATGATGTTCTCGGGCTCGTCGCGGAACACCGGCAGGCGGGTATGCGGGCTGTCGAGGCATTGCTGCATCACCGCCTCGGGGTCGGCGTCCACGTCGATCATCTCGATTGAGGAGCGGTGCAGCATGATCTCTTCCACGAACCGGTCGCCGAGGTCGAGCGCGCCCAGGATGCGGTCGCGGTCCTCCTTCTCGACCACGCCCTCGGAATGGCCCAGGTGCAGCGCGCCGGCGATCTCCTCGCGCACGGCGAGGATGTGGCTGTCGGGGTCGATCGACACGCCGAAGAGCCGCAGTACGCCGCGCACCAGGAGCCGCACCGCCCCCACCACGGGGGCGAAGAGCGCGACCACCACGCCGATCGGGGCCGCCACGAAGGAGGCGGCGCGTTCCGAGTTGGTGATGGCATAGGTCTTGGGCAGCACCTCGGCGAAGATCAGCACCAGCAGCGTCATCACCAGCGTGGCCAGCGCCACGCCGCTCTCGCCGAAGGCGCGGGTGAAGATGGCCGTGGCCAGCGAGGCGGCCAGGATGTTGACCAGGTTGTTGCCCAGCAGCACCGAGCCGATCAGCCGTTCGCTGTCCTCGGTGATCGCCAGCGCGCGCTGCGCCCCCTTCGAGCCCTTGTCGGCCTGGCTGCGCAGCTTGCCGCGCGAGGCGGCGGTGAGCGCGGTTTCCGAGCCCGAGAAGAAGGCCGACATCACCAGAAGCCCGATGATGGCCCCGGCGGTGATCCAGAAGGTGCTGTCGAGAGTGGCGGTGGTGGTGGCGTCCATGGTGCGTTGCGGCCCTTTCGTGATGACAGGGTTATGGGACCCGGCGCGGTTCGGTTCAAGGCCGGCGGGCGCGATGCCTCAGCGCCAGAAGGCGATCCATTCGATGAATTCAAAGAGCTTCTTGCCCAGGAAGATCAGGTGCTCCGTGCCGTAGATCATGACGTCCACCGCCACCAGACCGATGAGCAGGAGCCCCAGGACAAGGGCGACGGGGTTGGTCATGTGCTGTGGCCCTCGCGAGAAAACGCCCGGTCAAGTATGGCCGACCGGGCGCGATTGCTCAAGGGGGCGGAGGTGGGCGCGCGGCGCGTGTCCTGCCCGTTCGCAGGGCAGGCCGCTACACCGTCCGGAGGGTCAGGCGCGACCCATGGCCACGGCCACGTCGGCCATGCGCACCGAAAAGCCCCATTCGTTGTCATACCAGGCCAGCACGCGCACCATGCGGCCCTCGACCACGCGGGTCTGGTCGGGGGCGAAGATGGCGCTTTGCTCGGTGTGGTTGAAATCGGTCGAGACCAGCGGCGCGGGCTCGTAGCCCAGCACGCGCGCCATGGGGCCGGAGGCGGCCTCGGCCATCATCGCGTTGATCTCGTCGGCGGTCACGTCGCGGGCGGCGCGGAAGGTCAGGTCCACCGCCGAGACATTGGGCGTGGGCACCCGGATCGCCGAGCCGTCGAGCCGGCCCTTGAGCCCGGGCAGCACCTGGCCCAGCGCCTTGGCCGCGCCGGTGGAGGTGGGGATCATCGACATGGCCGCCGCGCGGGCGCGGTAGAGATCCTTGTGCCGCCGGTCCAGCGTCGGCTGGTCGCCGGTATAGGCGTGGATCGTGGTCATGATGCCGTGCTCGATGCCCACCGCCTCGTCCAGCACCTTGGCCACCGGGGCCAGGCAATTGGTGGTGCAGGAGCCGTTCGAGATCATTCGGTCGCCGGGTTGCAACTGATCGTCGTTGACGCCGAAGACGATGGTGCGGTCCACATTCTTGCCCGGAGCCGAGAGGAGCACCTTGCCCGCGCCGCGCTCCAGGTGGGTCTTGGCTTTCTCGCCGTCGTTGAACTTTCCGGTGCATTCCAGCACCACGTCGCAGCCCTCCCAGTCGAGCGCGTCCATGTCGTAGGTCGAGAACATCTTCATCTCGCCACGGCCCAGGTTCATGGTGCCGTCGCCGATGGTGACCTCGCCCGGGAAGCGGCCATGCACGCTGTCATACTTGATCAGGTGGGCGGCGGTCTCGAGCGGGCCGGTGGCGTTGACCTTGATCACCTCGATATCGTCGCGACCGCTGGCAGCGATATGGGCGAGGGTGCAGCGGCCGATGCGGCCGAAACCGTTGATGCCAACCTTGATGGACATGGGAAACCGTCTCCGAAACTATGAGCTTTCGGGGCCGTCTATAGACGGGGGCGGAGCGGGCAGAAAGGTGAAATCCGGCGGATAATCCGGGTGTTAGCGCAAACCTCAGGGGCGCGCGAAGCGGTTGCGCTAACGGATCGGCCGGATCGCGCCGGCCCCGGTCGCAGGGGGCCGGTGCGCAGGGCTCATCCAGGCGAAACTTCGGTGATGGTGGCCACGTCCATCACGCCGATGCCCTGCTGGCAGAAGGAGGCGTCGGCGCGGCTGCCGCGCACACGGACATATTCGCCGGCGGTGAAGCGCACATCGTCGCTGGTCAGCGACCAGGTGTCGCCATCGTCGGTTTCGAGCACCATGCATTCCACCCCCTGGCGCACGCGGCCCTCGAGGGTCAGCTGCCTGTCGTCGCGCGCATCGCCGGGGGCGCTGATCTCGGTGATCGAGGTCACTTTGACCGTGCCCAGCCCCTGCTGGCAGAACGAGGCGTCATCCTTGCGCCCCGAGACGCGCACGTGTTCGCCGGCAGTGAAGCCGATGCCGTCCCCGGTCAGCGCCCAGGTGTCGCCGTCGCCGGTGGTCAGGGTGGCGCATTCCGCGCCCTTGCCCACGCGCCCCTCGAGGGTCATGCGGTCGCGGTCGCCGCCGCCGCGGGCGATCACCTCGAACCAATCGGATTTCAGCGTGAGCCCACGGTCGGTGTCGATCACGTAGACCAGGCTTTGGCCGGGCTCGGCCCAGTCGGGAACGGGCACCGTGGCGGAGAGTTCGCCGTCGCCCGCCACGCGGGCCTGATCGATGGCGCTCCATTCCGAGGCCGCCAGGCCCACGCCGACCGTCACCCAGTCGTCGGGACGCAGGTTGCGGGCGTTGAGCGTCACCTCGCCGCCGGGCAGGCCGCTGTCACGCGACAGCCGGATCGTGGCGCTGGTCTCGCCTGCGTCGGGCAGGTCCAGGAATTCGCCCACCGGCAGGGCGTCGGGATCGAGGTCGCCGTTGGCATCGAGCAGTTCGAGCAGCGTCACCCCCGCCGCCTGGGCGATGGAGAGCATGGTGTCTCCCGGCTCCACCCGGTAGCCGTCACTGGCGTCGCGCCCGGGCGTGTCGGTCTCGGGCGCGGTCCCGGCCTGGGCCACCAGGCGGATCTCCTGGCCGACCTCCAGGCTGCGGGGATTGACGTCGGCGTTCAGCGACATGATCCGGGTCAGCCCCACCTCGCAGCGTTGCGACACGGCGTAGAGCGTGTCGCCGGGGCGGATGTCATAGCTGGCGCCGCAGGCGGACTGGGCCTGGGCGATGCCGGCGCCCGCGGTGAGGGCGGCGGCCGAGAGGGTCATGCGCAGAGCGGTCGCGGTCATCTCACATCTCCTTGACGGTTGCGTGCCGGCGGTCAACGCGACGCCCCCGGCCGGATGTTCCGGTTTGTCGCCAAGGTGCTTGCACCGCCGGGCGCGCTGGCACATCGTGCGGCGGATGTGACGCGCGCAACACGGGGCAGGGACATGAGCGGACTTCTGGCGCTTCTCGACGACGTGGCGGCTATCGCCAAGGTGGCGGCGACCTCGGTCGACGACATCGCGGCGGCGGCGGGCAAGGCCGGGTCCAAGACCGCCGGTGTCATCATCGACGACGCGGCGGTGACGCCGAAATACGTGCAAGGGTTCGCGCCCGCGCGCGAATTGCCGATCATCTGGCGGATCGCGCGGGGGTCGGTCTTCAACAAGATGGTGATCCTGCTGCCCGCCGCGCTGCTGATGGCGCAGTTCGCGCCGTGGCTGATCACGCCGCTTCTGATGCTGGGCGGCTCATACCTGTGTTTCGAGGGGGCCGAGAAGGTCTTTCATATGCTCTTCCCTCATGCCGACAAGCATATCGAGGCGGACATGTCGGTGAAGGACCCCGGCCACCTGGAAGAGGAGAAGGTCACGGGCGCGATCAAGACGGATTTCATCCTCTCGGCCGAGATCATGACCATCGCGCTGGCCGCGATCGAGGCGCCCAACCTGTGGATGCAGGCGGCGACGCTGGCCGTCGTCGGGCTGGGGGTGACGCTGGCGGTCTATGGCTCGGTGGGCGTGATCGTGAAGATGGACGATGTGGGGTTGTGGCTGGCTCAAAACGGGCGCACCGGCGCGGGCCGCGCGCTGGGGCGCGGGCTGGTCAAGGGGATGCCGTGGCTCTTGCGCGTGCTCTCCATCGTGGGCACGGCGGCGATGCTGTGGGTGGGCGGCTCGATCATGGTGCACGGTCTGGCGGACCTGGGCGCGCCCTGGCTTTACGACGAGATCCACCATATCGCCGAGGCCGCGGGCCACGCGGTGGCCGCCGGCTGGTCGGGGGCGGTGGCCTGGGCCACCACGGCGCTGGCCGACGGGGTGCTGGGCCTGGCCTACGGGCTGGCGCTGATCCCGGTGGGCACGCGGATCGTGGGGCCGCTGATCGGGGCGGTGACGGGCAGGAGGACGGGCAAGGAGACGGGACATTGAGCGAGGAATTGACATTGAGCGCGGCGCTGGCGGCGATGCGGTCCGAGGGCGCGGGCTGGCCCGCGCCGGTGCCGGACAACTGGGCGCAGGGACGCACGGCCTATGGCGGCTATACCGCCGCGCTGCTCTTGGGCGCTGCGCTGAAGGGGCGCGACGACCTGCCGCCGCTGCGCTCGGCGCTGGTGAATTTCACCGGCCCGCTTAGCGCGCCGCCGCTGCTCAGCGCCGAGCAACTCAGGCGCGGGCGCAACGTGGCCACCCTCGAGGTGCGCGCCGAGGTCGAGAGCGGCTTGGCCGCGCTCGGGGTATTCTCCTTCGGCGCGGCGCAGGAGAGCCATGTAAGTCAGGACTGCCCCGCGCCCGAGGCCCCCGCCCCCGAAGAGGCGGAGCCGTTCTTTCCGCCGCAGGCCCGGCGGTTCATGCCGCGCTTCTTCGATGAGTTCGAGTTGCGCCTAGTCGCCGGGTCGCGCCCTTTCACCGGGGGCGAGCGGGGCCTGATCCGGGTCTGGGCGCGGCACCGCGACCCGGAGGCGCGGGCCCGGATCGAGGGGTTGATCGGGCTGGCCGACGTGCTGCCCCCGGCGGTCTTCGCGCGGATGACGCAGGTGGGGCCCAATTCCTCGGTCAACTGGATCTGCAACGTGCTGCGCGACGATCTGGAGACGCGGGACGGCTGGTTCCTGGTGGAGAGCGAGCTGACCGTGGCGCGCGAGGGCTATTCCAGCCAGGTGATGCGCATGTGGGACAGCGAGGGCCGGCTCGTGGTCGAGGGGATGCAGTCGGTCGTGGTCTTCGTCTGAGAAGGCCGGCGGCGCGACCCGATCGGCTTTCCGGTGGAAAGCCGAGCCTCCGGCGGGGGTATTTTCCAACCAGAAAGAAGCAAGGGGAAGGCGCTGGGCGACCGAGCTTCGGCGGAGAGCCGCGCCGCTGCGTGGCGTTGCGCATGAGGGGCGCCTGCGGCCGGGTCCCGGGGCAGATAGGCGCGCGCCATTCGCCGGCGCGGGCCGGGTGCGTCGGTGTCGGACGCAGGGGAGGGGGCTGCCGGGTCCGCGCCCGCCGTGCCCCCGGGGGCTCAGCCCTTGTCGGCCTCGTCCGCGGACTGGGCGTTGAGCAGCCCGTAATTCTCTGCGCCGATCTGGTCGTGCAGGGCGAGCTGCGTCTCGAGGAAGTCGGTATGCCCCTCCTCGTCCACGATCAGCTCCTCGAACAGCTTGGCCGAGCCGTAATCCTTGACGCTCAGGCAGTATTCGCGGGCCTCGGTATACATCGCCACGGCCTCCTTCTCGGCGGCCAGGTCGGCCTCGAGCGTCTCACGCAGGGTCTCGCCGATGCGCAACGGGTCGAGCGTCTGAAGGTTGGGATGGCCGCCCAGGAAGATGATCCGGTCGACCTGAAGTGGTCCGGCAAAACTGGACAGTCTGCCAAGGTGTATCCAACTCATGAGAATGGATATGCAAATGACGACGTGAAGTGGTCTGGACCTGTCGCGGAATTGTGCCGCTCCTTTAACCGCATATTATGCGCAAAAGGAGA
>DOIS01000247.1:3981-5718 GCA_003511785.1 Paracoccaceae bacterium | reverse complement strand
CGATCATGAACAGCAACAGCGCCTGCACCGCGGTCATGTCGAGCAAGCCGACGCGCTCGAACCCATCCTTGATGACGTCGAGCAACAGCCGGTGCAACCGTTCCACCAGGGCCAGCGCCTCAAGATAGCCGGCCATGAAGCCACGGCGGGCCAGCGGGCCGATTTGCATCTCCATACTCATCCATCTCTCCGACTCAGGTGTCGAGACAGAGAGTGACGGCAAATTCCCAAGAATGGGTTAAGCCGGATTCAGCCTTGTTTCTGAAGGGCTTGCGCGATCTCGCCCACCATCGCACGGTAATGCTCGGGTGCCGGCACCTGTCCGGTCACCCATTGATAAAGATCTTGGTCGTTCTCGTGCAGAAGCGCGTCGTAGCGGTCCAGCGCTTCGGCCTCCATCGCCTCCAGCCGCGCCTCGGCAAAGGCGCTCAGGATCAGGTCCATCTCCTTGATTCCGCGCCGCATCGAGCGCATGCGCAGACGTTTCAGGCGGGTTTCGCGGGTCTCTGTCACAGGTGCTCCATCAGGCTGCGCATCTTCTTCTCCAGCCGCGCCGCGCGTTCGGCATTGGCCCGCATCTCGGTGCGGATCGCGCGCAGTTCGGACAGGATTGCGGTCATCTCGGGCGCGGCGTCCACCTCGTCGGGGGGCGACATCCCCTCGCCCTCGCCGGTGAGCAGCCACATCAGCGAGACGTTCAGGATTCCCGCCATCATCGACAGCTTGTTGGCGCGCGGCTCGCTCAGGTCGTTCTCCCAGCCCACCAGCGTGGCCTTCTTGACCCCGAGCCTGCGCGCGAGCTGCGCCTGGGTCATGCCCGCCTGTTCGCGCGCCCCCGCCACCCGGTCGCCGAAGGTGGCCGTGTCCGGGCCATACCAGTCGGTGGTCTCGTCGTTCATGCGCCGTTCCTCCAGCAGGCCCCCGATACCGCTTGCCCGGGTGTCGGGGGCACCCTATGACAGTCCCGCCCAAGTTTCAATTTGAGGTGGCCCATGAGTTTCCTGTCCGCGACACTGTCTCGCGTCAAACCGTCGCCCACGGTGGCGGTCACGGCCAAGGCGCGCGAGTTGAAGGCCGAGGGCCGCGACGTGATCGGGCTGGGCGCGGGCGAGCCGGATTTCGACACGCCGGAGAACGTCAAGGACGCCGCGATCCGGGCGATCCGCGAGGGCCAGACCAAATACACCGCTGTGGACGGAATCCCCGAGCTCAAGGCCGCGATCTGCGCCAAATTCGCCCGCGACAACGGGCTGGACTACGCGCCCGAGCAGATCAGCGTCGCCACCGGGGGCAAGCAGATCCTCTGCAACGCGCTCATGGCGACGCTGAACCCGGGCGACGAGGTCATCATCCCCGCCCCCTACTGGGTCAGCTACCCGGACATGGTGCGGCTGGCGGGCGGCACGCCGGTGATCGTCGAGGCCGGGATCGAAACCGGGTTCCGCATCACGCCCGAGCAGCTCGAGGCGGCGATCACGCCGAAAACCAAGTGGTTCATCTTCAACTCGCCCTCGAACCCCACGGGCGCGGGTTATGCGCGCGGGCAGCTCGAGGCCCTGACCGCGGTGCTGCTGCGCCATCCCCATGTCTGGGTGATGAGCGACGACATGTATGAACACCTCGCCTATGACGGGTTCGCCTTCTGCACGCCGGCGCAGGTCGCGCCCGGGCTCTACGACCGCACGCTCACCGCCAACGGGGTCTCCAAGGCCTATGCCATGACCGGCTGGCGCATCG
>DOIS01000247.1:0-3668 GCA_003511785.1 Paracoccaceae bacterium | reverse complement strand
ATGACCGGCTGGCGCATCGGCTATGCAGGGGGGCCGAAGGTGCTGATCGACGCCATGCGCAAGATCCAGTCGCAATCGACGACCAACCCCTGTTCGATCTCGCAATGGGCGGCGGTCGAGGCGCTGAACGGGCCGCAGGAGTTCCTGGAGGACTGGTGCGCGGTGTTCCGGCGCCGCCGCGACCTAGTGGTGTCTGCGTTGAATGCCATCGACGGGATCGACTGCCCGGTGCCGGACGGGGCCTTCTACGTCTATCCCTCGATTGAGGGGCTGATCGGCAAAACCAGCGCGGGCGGCACCCGGATCACCGGTGACGAGACCTTTGCCACGGCGCTTCTGGAGGAGGCGGGCGTCGCGGTGGTGTTCGGCGCGGCCTTCGGGCTTTCGCCGAACTTCCGGGTCAGCTACGCCGCCTCGGACGAGCATCTGACCAAGGCCTGTGCACGGATCGCGCATTTCTGTACCACACTGACATGACCGAAACGCTCATCACGGCCAACCTGCCCAGCCGCGACTTCGCCGAGACGCGGCGTTTCTACGAAACCCTTGGCTTCACCGCCGTCCATGAGAGTGCAGACTGGATGATTCTGGACTGCGGCGGGGCTCGCGTCGAGTTCTTTCCGCATCCCCGGCTGGACCCTGCGAACTCGTGGTTCTCGGCGTGCTTGCGGGTGCGCGACCTCGTCACCCTGCACGATAGCTGGTCTGGATTGGGCTTGCCCGGCGCCACAGGATCGATCCCGCGTCTCACCTCCCCCTTTACACAGCCCGGCGCCCCGCGCATGTTTGCGCTGGTGGACTTGGACGGGTCGCTGTGGCGCGTGATGGAAATCGAGGCCGAAACATGAGCGCAGACCTGCCCGAATACTACTTCCGCGTCCGCGAGAACGGCGCCTTCGTGTTCCGCGTCGATACCGAGAACCGCCAGCGCCGGATCGAGATGGACCAGATTGCCGTGGTCAACATCAAGAACGGCGAGATCAAGCCGCATGGCAACCGCGAGCTGTCCGAGAAGGACCTGGCCGAGATCGGCGCCTGGATGGAGGAGCGCGCGGGCATCCTGGCCTATCGCGACATCGACGACATCCTGCGCGCGGTCGATCACCTGAACCACACCACCCATTGGGCGCAGTCGCGGGCCAGCGACGAGCAACTCGAAGAGGTGACGGACACGCTCCTGCTGGCGATGCACGACCTGCGTTCGGTGCTGGCACGGAAAAAGGCTGAGCGGTTGATGAAACGCTAGGGGCGCGCGGTTCGGGCACACCGGGACGAGTCCGGCGCCTCCTGCATCGCCGGCAGGCTGCGCCGCCAGAAGCGCAGGAGCAGCAGCCCCGCCGCACAGCTCAGCCCGGCGACAAGGCCCAGCCAGACGCCGATCCCGCCCAGCCCCAGGGTGAAGCCCAGCAGGTAGGAGGCGCCCAGCCCCACAATGCCATAGGACAGCCCCGCGATCAGCATCGGCACGGTGGTGTCCTGCATCCCGCGCAACAGCCCCAGCGCCACCACCTGCAAACCGTCCACGGTCTGAAACAGCGCGGCCACCGCCAGCAGGCCCACGCCGATGGCGACGATGGCCCCGCGCTGCGGGTCGCCCGGCTCGAGGAAGGCGGCGACCAGCGGCCCGGGCACGCCCAGGAAGGCCAGCATGGTCAGGCCGGAGACGACCAGCGACAGCACCAGCGCCGCCACCGCCCCGCGCGCCAGGTGGGCGCGGTCGCCCCGGCCGAAGGCATTGCCCGCCCGGATCGTCGCCGCGCTGGAAAAGGCCAGGTGCACCATGAAAGCGGCCGAGGCGAGCTTGATCGCGATGCCATGCGCGGCCAGCGGCAGGGTGCCGAGCCAGCCCATCATCAGGGTCGAAACGGTGAAAAGCGTCACCTCGGCCAGGCTGGTCAGCCCGATCGGAACGCCCAGGCGGAACACCTTGGCCAGCACCTCCATGTCCGGGCGCCAGAGCCGGGCGAACAGGTCGTGATGCGGCAGGGCGCGGGCGACATAGGCGACGGCGGCCAGGAGTGCCGTGCTCTGGGTCAGGACCGAGGCCAGCGCGGCCCCCTCCAGACCCATCTCGGGCAAGCCCCAGGCACCGAAGATCAGGGCATAGTTGAACAGCGCGTTGAGCGCCGCGGCCAGCACGGTGATCCACAACACCACCTGCGTGCGCTCCTGCGCGGCGAGGTAGGATTGCAGCACCATCACCGCGAGGCCCGGGATCAGCCCCCATCCGGCGATGCGCAGATATCGTTGCGAATCCGCCGAGACCTGCACCGCCTGACCCAGCGCGCGCAGGATCGGGTCGGACCACCACATCGCCGGGATGCAGGCCAGCGCGAAGAGCACCGACAGCCACATCCCCATGCGCGCGGTGCGGCGCAGCCCGGTCTCGTCATCCCGGGCCAGAAGCGCCGCGATCATCGGCATCACCGCCATGGCGAAGCCCGAGCCGAACATGAAGAACAGGAAGAAATAGCTGGTGGCCAGGGTCACCGCAGCCAGTTCGGCCACGCCATACCAGCCCAGCATCACCGTATCGGTGAGCTGGATGGCAAATTGTGCCAGGTGCCCGCCGACCAGCGGCAGGCCCAGCACGATCAGCGCGCGCAGATGCGCGGGGTATGACAGCGGCTGCGACATGGCCCCGCTCTAGCCCCGCCCGACGCCCGAGGGAAGCCACAAACGCCCGAGCGGCAGTCGGCGCGACGCTGCACAACGATGGGTCCAAGACTTTTCGAAAAGTCTTGGCAAAATTCTTCGCAAGAATTTTGACTGCCGCCAGCCAGTGCCTTAGCTCAAACGCTTCTCGGGATGCAGCGCCGCGCCCAAGATGTGCTCGGAGCGCTGAATGACATGATGCGCCTGGCCCACGATCAGCGGATCGGGCCGGCCCACAACCTCTTCATCCTTGTCGGGGTAGTCCAGCGTGGACAGGAAATGCCGCACGCAGTTCAGCCGCGCGCGTTTCTTGTCGTTGGACTTGATGACCGTCCAGGGCGCGTCGGCGGTATCGGTGTAGAAGAACATCGCCTCTTTCGCCTCGGTGTAGTCGTCCCATTTGCTCAAGGACGCCTTGTCGATCGGGCTCAGCTTCCAGCGTTTGAGCGGATCGGTGGCGCGGCTGTCGAAGCGGCGTTTCTGCTCGGGCTGGGTGACCGAGAACCAGTATTTGTAAAGCCGGATGCCCGAACGCGTCAGCATCCGCTCTAGGTCGGGGATCTGGCGCATAAACTCCAAGTATTCGTTGGGCGAACAGAAGCTCATCACCCGCTCGACGCCCGCGCGATTGTACCAGGAGCGGTCGTAGAACACCATTTCCCCCACGGTGGGCAGCTCGGCGATGTAGCGTTGGAAATACCACTGGCTCTTTTCCTCCCATGTGGGCTTGTTCAGCGCCACCACCCGGGCCTGGCGGGGGTTGAGATGTTCCATGAACCGCTTGATCGTGCTGCCCTTCCCGGCGGCGTCGTGTAACGCGAAAAGAATGGTGGCAGAGGGCCGGGAATACCGGGAATGGCTGGGATTACCCGAGAGGCCGTGAAAACAGAGCGTTTACCGTCGAGCCGCGGCGCTCGAACTCGGACAGTTTCAAGCGGTGTTGAACGGTGGTTCGCAGCCTCAGTTTTCGGGCAGGCCGCCACCCAGGAAGACAAGCTCTACTCCACCGCCAT
>DOIS01000312.1 GCA_003511785.1 Paracoccaceae bacterium | reverse complement strand
ACGGATTGCACCGGTCTCCCGGTGCCCTGTCGTCCTGTCGCGTGTATGGCAGGCGCGCCACCGCCTGCCGGTCGTTCATGAACGCGGGCAGGTATAGCGGGGGAAACCTTGCCAGGCGCCTACCGCATCGCGCGTTGCGTCACGGTGCGGGCGGTGCGACCGGGCCCGGACCACGGTCCAGACCCGCCAGGGGCGTATCGGGGCGGCCGGCCGCGGGATGGACCTGCTCGGTCGGGTCGGCGCCCACGACGCGGCGCCGGCGCAGCAGGAAGATCTTGCCCCAACCGCGCCATGTACCGACGCTGGGCGCCTCCGGGTCGGTGGCGAAACGGTCGCGCCACCCCTCCGGCAGGGGCAGGCCGCAGCCTTCGGCCCGGTCCAGCATCCAGACCAGCGAGATGTTGGCCAGGGGCCGCGCGGCCTCGAACCCGCCCAGTTGTCCGCCGACATCGCCATGCGCGCCGCGGAACCACATCTGCTCGACCCGGCCCGGCATCCCCTCTGGCACGGTCCAGAGAACGGGGTCGAACACCTCGCGCGTCTCGTCCCTTGCCAGCGCGTGAAACCCGTTGCGGATCGACAGGCCGAGCTGGTGGGTGTGGAAGGCGTGCCGCTCCTCCCAGAACTGCCACAGGATCGGCAGGCGCAAGCCCAGCGACTTGACCGTGCCCCAGACGCCGACCATCTCGATCGGCACCTCCGCGTGGCAATAGGCGGCGAAGAAATCGCGCGCATGCGGCCCGCCGGGATTGCGCTCGTAGTGGCGCCAGGCGGTCAGGATGTTGCGCTCGGTGGCGTGTTCGGGGCGCAAGAGCCCGACCATGTCGATCACGCCCGCCAGCGAGCGCACCGCGAAGGCACCGCGCGAATAGCCCATCAGGAACACCCGGTCCCCGGGCCGGTAGCGTGAGGCGAGGTAGCCATAGGCGCGCCGGATCTGGCGGTTGATACCGCGCCCCATCACCACGTCCATGGTCGAACGCCAGTCGATCCACTGCACACCGGCCTCGTAATAGACCGAGACCTGCGGCCCCGTCTCCTGCAACAGGCGCAATGTGCGCCCGGCATGGGTCTCCTGCCCCGGTTCAAGCGAGGACATGGTGCCGTCCAGGATGATGACATGGGTCTTGGGGCCGCGATCGCGGGTCTCGCCGGAATGCTCGGAGCGCCACGGCTTGCCGAGCCATCCGAGGTAACGCTTAACCAGCCCGAGCCATGCCATCCTGTATCAATTCCCAAGTTCTCTGTGGAGTGAACGGCATATCCACCTGCCGGGTTCCGTGCGCCCAGAGCGCATCCTGCACCGCATTGGCCACCGCCGCCAAGGCGCCCACGGTCCCCGCCTCGCCGCAGCCCTTCATGCCCAGCGGATTGGCGGTTGAGGGCACCGGGCGCGAGGCGAAACCGAACATCGGCAGGTCATCCGCACGCGGCAGGGCGTAATCCATGAAGGACGCGGTCAGAAGCTGGCCGTCCTCGTCATGCACCACGTGTTCGCGGATCGCCTGCCCGATACCCTGTACCACCCCGCCATGCACCTGACCCTCGGCCAGCAAGGGGTTGATCAGGTTGCCGAAATCATCGACCGCCGTATAGTGGTCCACGCGCACGGCGCCGGTCTCGGGGTCGATGACGACCTCGGCCACATGGGCGCCGTTGGGAAAGCTGCGCCCGGTCAGCTTCGCCCGCGCAGCGTGATCCAGCAGCTCGTTTCGCCCGGCGGCGCGGGCCATCTCCGCCGCCTCGGCAAGGGTGGGCGTCAGGTTCGAACCCGGCGCGCGAAAGCTCGTGCCGTCGAAGGCGACATCCTCCGGCGCAACGCCCATGTCTTCGGCCAGAAACGGCGCGAAGGCGGCGACCATCCGCTCGACCACCGCCAGCGTTGCAGTGCCCTGGGTGGTGACCGAGCGCGACCCGCCGGTGCCGCCACCCCGCGCGATGCGGTCGCTGTCGCCCTGGACGACCCGAATACGCTCCACCGGCAACCCGGTCCGGTCGGCCAGAAACTGCGCGAACACGGTTTCGTGCTCCTGCCCGTTCGATTGCGTGCCCACGTAGAGCGTCACCGTGCCATCCTCTTCGAACACGACGCGCGCGCCTTCCGAAGGGTCGCCCAGAATGCTTTCGATATAGTAAGCGAGCCCCAGCCCCCGGATCAGCCCCCGGCGTTCATCGGAGGCCCGGCGCGCGGCAAAGCCGTCGCGGTCGGCGCGGCGCGCGGCCGCGTCCAGCAGGCCAGGGAAGTCGCCGGTGTCGTAGTTCTCGCCCGAGGGGGTGGCATAGGGCATCTGACCCGGCCGGATCATGTTGATGCGGCGCAGCTCCCACGGGTCGAGCCCCAACTCGCGCGCGGCGCGGTCCATGACGCGTTCCAGAACATAGATCGCCTCGGGCCGCCCGGCGCCGCGATAGGCATCGACCGGGTTGGTGTTGGTATAGAACCCCTGCACTGCGAGATGGGCATGGGGGATGTCGTAAACGCCGGTCAGCACGCGCGAGAACAGGTTGGTCTGGATCGCCTGGCCGAACTGGCTGTTATAGGCACCGAGGTTGACCCGGCTGGTCACGCGATAGCCGGTGATCCGGTGCTCCGCATCGAAGGCCAGCTCGGCGGTCGAGACCAGATCGCGCCCGCCATTGTCGGAGAGCATCGCCTCGGAACGGTCCGATATCCAGCGCACCGGGCGGCCCGAGACCCGCGCCGCCTGGGCCACCAGGAAATACTCGGGGTAGGCCAGCGCCTTCATTCCGAAGCCGCCGCCCACATCGGGGATGGTGACCCGCACCCCCTCCGGGTCGAGGTCGAACATCTCGCGAAGCTGGTCCTTCTGGACCCAGACATTCTGCCCCGACAGGCTGACATGCAGCCGCCCGTCCTGCCACTCGGCCCAGGCCCCGCGCGGCTCCATCGAGGCGGCGATGATCCGGTTGTCCGGCACCTCCAACGTGACCACGCGGGTGGCCTCGGCAAAGGCCGCACCGGTCGCGGCCTCGTCGCCCAGCGCCCAGTCGAAGGCGCGGTTTCCGGGCGCCTCGGGATGGATCGGGGTGCCGCCCGGGCCGGGCGTCAGGGAGACGGGCAGATCGTCATACTCCAGTTCGATCAGCTCGGCCGCGTCGCGGGCCTGCATTTCGGTTTCGGCCACGATCAGCGCCACCGGCTCACCCACATAGCGCAGCCGGTCCTCGGCCAAGAGCGGGCGTTTCGGCCCGGCCGCCTCGCTGCCGTCGCGGTTCTTGAGCCGCACGCCGCGCATCCCGCGCGTGATCCCGGCGGCGGCGAGATCGGCGGCGGTCAGCACCAGATGCACGCCGGGGGCGGCGCGGGCGGCGGCGACATCCAGCGCGGTGATCTCGGCATGGGCCACGGGGCTGCGCAGCACATGCGCAACCAGCGCCTCGCGGGGCGCGGTCTCGCCGATATAGCGGCCCTGCCCGGTGAGAAAGCGGGTGTCCTCGCGCCGGGTGACCGGCTGGCCCTTGCCGAATTTCTCCATACGTGCCCCCGTTATTCACATCACAGGCGACACTAGCCCCGCTAAACGGGATGTCCAGAAAGGCTGTCCACCGTGAGCACCTCGCCCAGCCCATAGCCGTTGAAGCCGGTGGCGAGGGCCGCCGAATAGGCGCCCATCCCGTCGAAGAGCACATAATCGCCGGGGGCGGCATCTCCGGGCAGCGGCACCGCGCCGGGCAGGCGGTCGATGCTGTCGCAGGTGGGGCCGAACACGGTGCGCGGCAAGGGCGCGCCCGTGCGTGCGCGCCCGTCCGGCGCGATCACGCGGACGGGGCGGGTATGGGCCATGTCGCGCATCTCGGCCAGCCCGCCATAGATCCCGTCGTTGAGATAGACGCGCCGGCCCCCGTCGCGCATCCCCTTGATCCGGGCGGCCAGGGTGAAGGCCTCGGCCACCATGGCGCGGCCCGGCTCGCAAACCAGGGGCGGGACGTCGGGACCGAAGGCGTCGCGGGTGGCGCGGCCGATGGCGGCGAAGACCGCCTCGAGGTCGGGTGCCCGCCCGTCGCGGTTCGAGGCGAAACCGCCGCCCACGTTCAGCCGGGCGACCGGCACGCCGGCGCGCGCGGCGATCCGCCCGGCGGCGGCGATGTAGCGCGCCCAGCTGCCCGGGTCGTCGCATTGCGTGCCGGGGTGGAAATAGAGCGCCGGCCGGTGCCCCATCACGGCCACCCGGGCCAGCAGCGCCTCGGCCTGCTCCGGGGTGGCACCGAATTTCTCGCCGAAGCAATAGCTGGCCCCGGTCTCGGGGAGCACGAAGCGCACCGCGATCTCGGCGCCGGGCGGCAAGGCGGCCAGCTTCTCCAATTCGCCCGCGTCGTCCACCGACCAGCTGTCCACGCCCAGCGCCGTGGCGCTGGCGATCTCGGCCTCGGAACGCACCGGGTTGTGGTAATGCAGCACCGCGTCGGCCCGCACCGCGCGCACCGCCGCCATCTCGGCGGGCGAGGCCACGTCGAAGGCGCGCAGCCCTGCGGCGGCCAGGTTGGCCAGCACCTCGGGCCGGGCATTGGCCTTGACCGCATAGGTCACGAGCCCCGGAAAGCCCCGGGTGAAGCGCCGGGCGGTGTCCTGCAAAACTCGAGGAGAAAGGTAGAGCACCGGGTGATCCGGCACGGTCCGGGCGAGGTGGGCCATCGGGTCGGCCCATGTCGGGGGATTGGTCTGCATCGCGCGCTCCTGAAGGGTTTTCGTCAAGAATGACGGGAGAAGCGGTCGATTTCACGCGGCAGATCGCGCAGGATGACAGAAATTCTTGGCGATTCGACGGAGATGTGATGCAACTCGACGACGCGGACCGCGCGCTGCTGGCCCTGCTGCGGGACAATGCCCGGCTGCCGGCCTCGGACCTGGCCCGGCATCTGGGGCTGGCGCGCAGCACGGTTCAGGCCCGCCTCGCCCGGCTCGAGGAGGCCGGCGTGATCGCGGGCTATACGCTGCGCCCGGGCCCCGGGCTGCGCCCGCCGCTGCGCGCCACGGCGCTGGTTTCGATCGAGCCGCGCGCGGGGCCGGCCGTGCTCGACCGGCTGCGCGCGCTGCCGACGGTGGAGCGGGTGCACACCACCTCGGGCCGGTTCGACCTGCTGGTGCAACTGGCCGCCCAGACCACCGAGGAGTTGGATGACACGCTCGACAGGATCGGCGAGGCGCGCGGGGTGAAGGGCTCGGAAAGCCTGATCCACCTTTCGACCAAGATTGACCGGGGCGGGTGAGGCCCGGGGAGCGGTGGCTTGAAAACCCGCCCAACGCCCGGCTTTGCGCGCCCGCACGACACTTGTGCCCCGCCCTGCTTCTTTCTGGTCCAGAAATACCCCGATCCCGCCATCCGCCCCGGGCGCAACGCCGGGCAGAAATCCCCCCGCCCGCCTTCCCCTTTCCCGCGGCTTTCGCTAGAGCAGTGCCCAGTCGAAAGAGGGATCATCATCATGGCGATGGACAAGACGTTCAACGCGGCCCAGGCCGAGGGCCGCATCGCGCAGGCCTGGGAAGAGGCGGGCGCCTTCAGGGCCGGCGCCAACGCGAAACCGGGGGCCGAGAGCTTCTGCGTGATGATCCCGCCGCCCAATGTCACCGGATCGCTGCATATGGGGCATGCCTTCAACAACACGCTCCAGGACATCCTGGTGCGCTGGCACCGGATGCGTGGCCATGACACGCTCTGGCAGCCCGGACAGGACCATGCCGGCATCGCCACCCAGATGGTGGTCGAGCGCAAGCTGGCCCAGGAAGGTCAGCCGCCCCGCCGCGAGCTGGGGCGCGAGGCCTTCACCGCCAAGGTCTGGGAATGGAAGGCCCAATCCGGCGGCACCATCATCAACCAACTCAAGCGCCTCGGCGCCTCCTGCGACTGGTCGCGCAACGCCTTCACCATGTCCGGCGCCCCGGGCGCGCCCGCGGGCGAGGAGGGCAATTTCCACGACGCGGTGATCCGGGTCTTTGTCGAGATGTACCGCAAGGGGCTGATCTATCGCGGCAAGCGCCTGGTGAACTGGGATCCGCATTTCGAGACCGCGATTTCCGATCTCGAGGTCGAGAATATCGAGACCCCGGGCCACATGTGGCACTTCAAGTATCCGCTGGCCGGGGGCGAGACCTATACCTATGTCGAGAAGGACGCGGACGGCAACGTGATCCTCGAGGAAGAGCGCGATTACATCTCGATCGCCACCACGCGCCCCGAAACCATGCTGGGCGACGGGGCGGTGGCGGTTCATCCACAGGATGAGCGTTACGCGCCAATCGTCGGGAAACTCTGCGAGATCCCGGTCGGTCCACAGGCTTATCGGCGACTTATCCCGATCATCAGCGACCCCTACCCGGACCCCGATTTCGGCTCGGGCGCGGTGAAGATCACCGGCGCGCATGATTTCAACGACTATGCCGTGGCCCGGCGCGGCCACATCCCGATGTATCGGCTGATGGATACCAAGGCGCATATGCGCGACGATGGCGCGCCCTATGCCGACTGCGCCGCGCGCGCGCAGGAGATCGCGAACGGCGCCGCCTTCACCGAAGGAGAGGTGGACGCGCTGAACCTGGTGCCGGACGACCTGCGCGGTCTGGACCGGCTCAAAGCGCGGGCGAAGGTGGTCGAGCAGATCACCGGTGAGGGACTCGCCGTCATGGTTGAGAATGATCAAGGCGAGCGGGTTCCTCATGTGGAAAACAAGCCGATCATGCAGCCTTTCGGCGATCGCTCGAAGGTGGTGATCGAGCCGATGCTGACCGATCAGTGGTTCGTGGACGCCGAGAAGGTGGTGGGCCCGGCGCTGGACGCCGTGCGCTCGGGCCGTGTGAAGATCCTGCCCGAAAGCGGTGAAAAGACTTACTTTCACTGGCTGGAGAACATCGAGCCCTGGTGTATCTCGCGCCAGCTCTGGTGGGGCCACCAGATCCCGGTCTGGTACGGGCTGGACCTCGGCGCCGAGGATTTCCGCGACGACGAGGGCGACGGCGACCTGGACCTGGTCGAACTGGGCCGGCTGCTGAACGAGGGCGGCATGTTGCACCGGGGCGAGGTGCATCATTGCGCCGCTTCCTTCGAGGGCGTGGTCGAGGGATTCCGCGACGACAATGCCGACGTGCCCCCGCCGCTGAACCACGCCACGGTGATCGAGGTGGCCGACAAGGACGAGGCGATCCATCGCTTGGCCGAGAGCCTGGCGCAATACGCCGTCCACCAGGACCCGACGCAGCTGGTCTATCCGGTCTGGCGCGACCCGGACGTGCTGGACACCTGGTTCTCGTCCGGCCTCTGGCCCATCGGCA
>DOIS01000004.1 GCA_003511785.1 Paracoccaceae bacterium | reverse complement strand
ATTTGTGCAACAGAGCCCATCGCTTGACTGAGTAAACCATGCCGCGGCGCGGGCAGGCCTCGGCCACGTTGCCAAGCTCCCGCGCCAGTTCAAGCACGCTCAGGCGCTGCTCCGCAATCTTGGTCGCCGCATCACGCGGACGGCTCTTCCTGGCTGTCGATGTACGCCCCATTCCTCGGTCCTCCTTCCCATGAACAGCATGGCAAGAAGGTTAAGAATACACATTGAAGATCCTGCCGCTGCCCCTCCCACTCCGCCGGAAACCCCTTCAGCAACCGCGCGAGCGTCACCTCCGGCCCCTGCCGCCCGTCGAGGATCGCCTCGACGATATCCGGCGCAAGCAATGTCAGGCGCAACACGCGGGTCATGTAGGAGGGCACGATCCCCTCGTGCTCGGCCAACTCATTGATCGTGGTGAATTCGCCCGATTCCAGCATGCGTTTCCAGCGGAACGCGCGAGCGAGCGCCTTGATCAGGGTGTTGTCGGTCCTGCGCTGCACCGGTGCCCCGGGCGGCAGTTGCACCTCCTTGCGCCCGCCGCGTTTGATGAAGCGGAAGGGAACGTGGATGGTGATGGTGTCGGGCGTGGCGGTGGATTTCATGCGGCTTGTTCCTTGTCGCCGGCCACCATCTCGCGCGCGAGGCCACGCAGCCCATCCACCCGCAGCCGGATATCCAGCCCTTGCGCGCCAATGTCGATCCGCTCGACCAGCAGCGCCACGATCCGCGCCTGCTCGGCGGGGAACAGTTCGTCCCACAGCGGATCGAGCTGCTGCAGGGCGGTGCGGGCGTCGGCCTCGGTGATGCCACCGTTCTTTGCCTTGGCGGCCTTCCACGTCCCCGCCACGATCTCGGGCTGGCGGAACACGGCCCGAAGCTGGTCGATGATAGCGGCCTCGATCTCGCCCGCCGGGACGCGGCCGATGGGGCAAGACCCAGCCCCGTGCTTCAGCACCGTCTGGCTGACATAATAGCGATAGAGCTTGCCGCCCTTGCGGGTGTGGGTCGGCGAGAAGGCCGCGCCATCCGGGCCGTAGAGCAGCCCCTTCAGCAAGGCAGGAGTCTGCGCGCGGGTGCGGGCGGCGCGTTTGCGGGGACTTTCCTTAAGGATCGCATGCACCTTGTCCCATGTCGCGCGGTCAATGATCGCCTTGTGCTCGCCGGGGTAGCTCTGCCCCTTGTGGACGGCCTCGCCGATATAGGCGCGGTTGTTCAGCATCCGGTAGAGGAACTTCTTGTCGATCCGGTTGCCCCTGGGGGTGCGCAGACCGCGCTTTTCCACCTCGCGCGCAAGCTCCGTGCCCGAGCCGATTTCAATGAATTGGGCGAAGATCCAGCGGACGTGTTCGGCGCGTTCCTCGTCGATGACCAGCTTGCGGTTCTCCACCCGGTAGCCCCAGGGCGGCACCCCGCCCATCCACATGCCCTTCTTGCGGCTGGCGGCAAACTTGTCGCGGATGCGCTCGGCCGTCACTTCGCGCTCGAACTGGGCGAAGGAAAGCAGGATGTTCAGCGTCAGCCGGCCCATCGAGGTGGTGGTGTTGAACGACTGGGTGACGGAGACGAAGGTCACGTCGTTGCGGTCGAACACCTCGACCAGCTTGGCGAAATCGGCGAGCGAGCGCGAGAGCCGGTCGATCTTGTAGACGACCACCACATCGACCAGCCCGTCCTCGATATCGGCAATCAGCCGTTGCAGGCCGGGCCGGTCCAGCGTGCCGCCGGAGATGCCGCCATCGTCATAGCGGTCACGCACAAGCACCCAGCCCTCGGAGCGCTGGCTCATGATATAGGCCTCACAGGCTTCCCGCTGGGCGTCGAGCGAATTGAACTCCTGTTCCAGCCCTTCCTCGGAGGACTTGCGGGTATAGATGGCGCAGCGGCGCTTGATCTTGACACCCGTCATCGCCGACTCCGGTTCTTCAGCCCGAAGAACACCCAGCCGTTCCAGCGGGTGCCGGTGATGGCGCGGGCGACGGACGACAGCGACTTGTAGGGGCGGCCTTGCCATTCATAACCGTCCGCGGTGACGGTGACGACATGCTCGATGCCCTGCCATTCGCGGATCAGGCGCGTGCCGGCGATGGGCTTGAGATCGGCCCGGATGCGGCTCTTGATGCGGTCGCCGCCGTCGAGTTCTTCGCCGAGCCGTTCCAGCCGTTTCACAGTCTCCCGCTTCAACCCGCCATAGGCGAGTTCCTGGATCCTGTAGGCCAGCCGGCTTTCCAGGTAACGCCGGTTGAAGGGCGGCGCCTCCGAGTCGAACAGTTCTCGCCACTGGGCCCTCAGTTCCGGGGTCTTCATGGCCTTCAGCGCAGCCAGGCGCGCAGGGATGGGATCATGCGTGCTCATGTGGTCCTCCGTTCGGTTGGACCTGCACTACCGCTCTGATCGGGTGAGTTGTGAAGCGGAAATTCTCTATTTTCTGCAGAGAGTTGCGCCTGTTCCCGCATCCGCAGGCGGATCAGGCCGAGGGCCAGCAGGGCGCAGAGTTCCGCCCTGCGCTCGCGGGGCGTCATGTTGGCAGGTGGCAGAGGGTTGGGGCGTTTCATGGGCAGGGAACTTCGAGTGGGCTTTGACATCGAAAAGCCGATTCCACGCCCGAAGTGGGACAGAGCTGGCAGCCTTCGTTCAAGCTCAAGGAACGCAAGGGGAACAAAGCACTTGTTCACACCATCTCCAAGGATTATCCAAGGTTGAAAACCCGTCCACAAAATATATTCGTTGAGGTGTGTTGATGCCGCGCAAGTCACTCCCCCTTGGTCCCGAAACCCTTGGCCTGCTCGAAGAAGCGCGGATAGACCTCCTCCACGCGCTGCTGGGTGAGCGCGAGGACGAAAATGAACCCGTGATCGCGTTGCCGCAAGACGTGCCCTTGCCGGAGGACGATGCTGCCGTCGATGCCTGTCGGCAGAACATCACAGACATCCTTTCGGAGTTTACTCGCGACGAACTGCGACCTGTCGAACAACGCTCGCGCCGTGTCCGTATGCTTGCCAGGGGAAAAGGCATTGTTTCGCTCGAGACGATTGTCGATCAGCACCTGGACGATGAGGCCATCCGCGAGTTCGAACGGCAGCCTGACCATCTGTGCAGGAGCATCTGGGCGTTTCTGAATGCCCGCGAAACTTTCGAAAATGCCGAGAGCTTTCATTTCGCGCGACAGTTCCGCAATCACGGAAAGCTCTATGATGCCTTCGAAGTCGATCTCGAGAATGCAGAAACACTCGATGCTGCCGCTGTGGACGAAACGGCTTTGGCGAAAAAGGCGCGACAGGTGCTCGAGTTGCGCCCGGAAATCTCCTGCACGGTCAAGGCAATTGATCTACCCCAAACTGATGCGCACCCGGCCTCCATCATGGTGATTGTGCGCCATGGAGGGCCGCTTTCGAGCGTGTTTCACCTCCGCGATGACGGGCGAAGCCGGGCGATGTATTATCGCCCACCCAACGAAGTGACCCTGATTTACACGCCGTCGCTGCGCCAGATCGAGGTCTGCGCCGACAATCCGGTGGCCCGCCAGCGTGTCGGCGATGCTTTCGCCGAGATCGTTCTCCACCACGATATTTCGAGCAAGCCCCTGACATGGAAGCGCTACAACCTCACGCGGTTCCGCTCCTCGCTCAGGCTCGATCTCCCCATGATCGATGGCTACACCATCAGCTGCGTCCGCGTTCTGGAAGCAGAAGTTCGACTCGGGAACTGGCGCCGAAAGCTGCTGCTCAAGGTCACGATCGACGACGATATCGAGGAAATCGCCAACCAATACCTGGGCCCGCAGAATGTCTACCGGCGGCCTGCGGCGTTCAGCAAGATCACCATCGCGGTGGCATACAATCGTGCAGGTGACACGAAAAAGCGAACCCTCAACATCACGATCTCGGGCACGAAGAGTTGCAACCTGCAAAGCCACAAGGATCCGGAAGAACGCAGCCTCGGCTTTGCGTTATTGAAGGAATGGGGAATTCTCCAAGCCTTCCGGCAGATTGACATGGACGACCTGCGGGGAATGTTTGCCGCGCTCCTGCAGTTGCACGAGGGTGTCGAAAATGAAGTTTCAGGGCAACAGCTGCGCGAACTCGGCCTTGACCCGCAGCAGCTGATCGAGGGCGGTCTTCTGGAACGACGGGATCGGCAGGACGTGATTCTGATCGACGAAGGCGATATCGATGGCGAAGGCTCGGTCGAACCGTCGAAGAAGGAGGGCATGGTCAAGATTACCGGCCCCTTCGGCGAGGACGCCGGCGAGCGGCCTGCTTCGGACCATGACATGTATGCAATCAATGCGGCATGGCTGCATGAGACGCTCATGTCGCTGCTGAAACCGCTGTTGAGAAAACGGGCGGTCGAGGTCCTGGATACCAATCTTACCCGTCTTGGCGCGATGCAGATTGGTGAAACCGAAGTGCCAATCTATCTCGGGCGGCGCCTGGATGAGCTGCAAACCGTTGAACGGCTCGACATCCTCATGCGGGCCCGCAACCAGGCGGGCGTCGGTATCGTGCTGACGGCCAGTCAGGCAAAGCCGGCATATCTTGGCCCCAACGTGATCGCCCCGCTCCTGGAAAACCTTGCCCCGGAGAGCGAGGACTTCGTGCTGTCGCGCGATGGGCTTGAACTGGCGTGGCACGGCGGGCGCGAACTCGCCGGCGGAGGCGAGGTTCCCCGGGTTCTGAGGTCCGGGCCGCAGTCAGCGACGCTGCATGTCCCGGGCAAGCCACCCCTCGTTCTCACGGGCGCCAATCAGATCAGGATCTTCGAACGCCTGGTCGCCGCAGTGCTGGCCGGAAGTCCGGACGTTCAAGTCAAGACACTGATGGACGGGACCGGCTCGCGCAACCCGCAGCAGGCGTTCCGCGCGCCGACGTGGCGAGACATCAAGGTTGTATACATTGGCCGCGGTCAGAAGCGCGGCTATTGGCGGCTGATCACTGCCGATGCCACACCGGCGGCGCCCGTCTAACAAGCGTCTAACCTGAAGGGCGGGACGGTCGAACAAATCGCTGTCTATTGGAAAGGCTCCACAGCAAGAGGAGCATTCCAATGCCGACTCCCCACTTCCAGCGCGGATACGCGCACCCGACCGGCCAGGCGCGCCGCGCGGCCGGCAATTCCGAACACCCCCGTCTTGAGTGGCGCTGCACGCGCTGTCACAAGCTTCTCGG
>DOIS01000027.1 GCA_003511785.1 Paracoccaceae bacterium | reverse complement strand
GGCCCAACGGGGCGGGCAAGACCTCCTTCATGGACATCATCACCGGCAAGACCCGCCCCGACGAGGGCCGCATCCTGTGGGGCGAGCGGAATCTCTCGCTGCTGGGCCTGTCCGAGGCCCGCATCGCCCGCGAGGGGATCGGGCGCAAGTTCCAGAAACCCACCGTGTTCGAGGATCAGACCGTCGCGGAAAACCTGCTGATGGCGCTGAAGAACGACCGCGGCCCGCTGGCGGTGCTGCTCTACCGCCCCGGCGAGGCGGACCTGGCGCGGATGCAGGCCCGCGCCGAGGAGATCGGCCTGGCCGACCATCTCGACCGCCGCGCGGGCGAGTTGAGCCACGGCCAGAAACAATGGCTGGAGATCGGGATGCTGCTGGCGCAGGAGCCGCGCCTGCTTCTGGTGGACGAACCCGCCGCCGGGATGACGCCGGAGGAGCGCGAGAAGACCGCCGACATCCTGGTCGAGGCCGCCCGCAGCCGCGCCGTGGTCGTGGTCGAACACGACATGGAGTTCGTGCGCCGGCTGAACTGCAAGGTCACGGTGCTGCACGAGGGCTCGGTTCTGGCCGAGGGCAGCCTGGACCATGTGACCGCCAACCAGGCGGTGATCGACGTTTACCTGGGGCGCTAGACATGCTGGAGATCGACGGGCTGGACCTGCATTACGGGCAATCGCAAATCCTTCACGGCATCTCGATGCAGGCCGAGGCGGGGCAGATCACCTGCGTGATGGGCACCAACGGCGTGGGCAAGACCAGCCTGATGCGCGCCATCGCGGGCACGCATCCGCGTTCGGGCGGGCGCGTGACGCTGGACGGCGAAAGCCTGGGCATTTTGCCCGCGCATGTGCTGGCGCGCAAGGGCGTGGCCTATGTGCCGCAGGGGCGCGAGATCTTCCCGCTGCTCACCGTGCGCGAGAACCTGGAAACCGGGTTCAACTGCCTGCCTCGCGAGGCGCGGCACATTCCCGATGACATCTACGAGATGTTCCCGGTCCTGGCCGAGATGACGGCCCGGCGGGGCGGCGATCTGTCGGGCGGCCAGCAGCAGCAACTGGCCATCGCCCGGGCGCTTCTGACCCGGCCCCGGCTCTTGATCCTGGACGAGCCGACCGAGGGCATCCAGCCCAACATCGTGCAGCTCATCAGCGACGTGATCGTGAAGCTGCGCGACCGGGGCGACATGATCGTCGTTCTGGTCGAACAGTATTTCGACGTGGCCTACGAGATCACCGATCGATTCACCGTGCTGCGCGCGGGTCGCGTGGTGCAGCAGGGCGCCCGGGGCGAGCTGAGCCGCGACACCCTGCTCAAGGCCGTCTCGGTGCAGTCGGACGCGGCCTGAACGCGGGTCGCGGCGGATCTCAGCCCGTCACGTTTCGGTCTGACGCGTCAGGCGGTCGAGGTGATCGAGGATCTGCATGTTGATCAGCGGGATCGCGGACACGTCCCCGAAATGGCCCCGGGTCAGGGCCCCCAGGGCACAGAGATTGCTCTGGGCCCTGCCATGCGCATCCCTGACCCGATAGTCGGGCGCGACGTCCAGGCCCAGTCCCGAGGGATGGGGGCGGGCGCGGCCTTCTTCGATCAGCCCGGCGATCAGACGGTTGGCCGTGTGCCGGACGTCGTCGCGCGGGCCGGTGCAGTTGATGACGAGATCGAAGGGACAGGTTGCGGCGCCCTCGCGCATGGCCAGGGTCACGTGCAGCGCATCCGCCGAACGCATCACCGCGGTTGCCCGTGCGCGCCGCCGCGTGAACCGGCCCCGCGCGCGGGCCTCGCGCAGCCGCGCGTCCAACTGCGGCGCCATGCGATAGCGATGCACGTCGTAATAGGGGCGCAGATGTCTCAAGGCCTTGCGCTTCTCCGCCGCCTCGAGGTCGGGCCAAAGGCGGATCACCCCGTCGCGCACCTCGTCGAAGGCGTCCTGCCAACGCATGTTTCCGGCCATGGCCTGCGCCACATGGGCCCGCGCGGCGGGCAGCAGCTCGACCGCACGGGTCAACGGCCCCCGTTGATCGAGGAACGGCGTGCTTGGCGCGCGGGCCTTGGCAAGCCGCTCGGCGGCCGACGGCAGGACGTCCTGCGGCAAGGGCGACAGGCCGCGGCGCGACATGGCGGTTATATGCGCCATGGGTGCCTCGCGCAGCACGGTCGCGGCGATGTCGGCGGCGGTCAGGGCGGTGTCGAGGATCAGCACGCGGCGCGCCTCCTTCAGCGCGTCGAGCGCGCCCGGTGCCCATGGGTCCGCGATCACGCGGGGGTCGTCGATCTCATCGAACGGCGCGGGCAGGCGCGGCGGGTCGAGCGCCGTGCACAGATAGACCCGGCGGGCGGCATGGACGGTGCCGGTTTCGTCGATCACGGCGCCATCGCGGACCCCGGTCGCCCGCGCCCGGACATGGGTCAGGGTGGGCACGTGCTCGCGCACCAGCGCGTCCATGTACCGGGCGAAGCTGGAGCGCCGGACATAAAGCTGCCCGGTCGTGGCCATCGCGTCGGGATCGGGCTCGGCGTGATGTGCATACCAGCGTTCGAAATCGCCGGGCCTGTCGGGCAGGACGGACACGAGGTCGATCGGCCCGTTGAAGCGATGGTCGGGATCGGTGCTGGAATAGGCGACGCCGGCGCCCAGACGCGGCCGCGGCTCAAACAGGGTGATCGGTGGCGGATCGGCCGACATCCGCGACAGGTGCACCGCCAGCATGGCGCCGGTGAAACCGCCGCCGACGATGGCCACGGGCGCTGGGGACGGGTTGCCTCCGGGCCGAGGGGACATGGGGTCAGCCGCCGGTCCAGCGCGGCGGACGCCCTTCGACGAAGGCCGCGATGCCTTCGCGCCGGTCGTCGCTGGCCATGAGCCGCTGGTGCAAGGCCAGTTCAAGGGCGAGCCCCGTTCCCATATCGGTGCTGCCCCCCGTGCGCACGGCGCGGGTGATGGCGCGCAGCGCCAGCGGGGGCGCCTCGGCGATGCGGCGCGCGATCTCCAGCGCCTCCGCTTGCAACGTCTCGTCGGAACAGATGCGGTTGACCAACCCGGCGGCCAACGCCTCTTCGGCGGTGATCTCGGTGCCCTCGATCAGCCACTCAAGCGCGCGCCGCTGGCCGACGGCGCGGGTCAGGTATTGCGTTCCGCCCATTCCCGGCATGATGCCGCGAAGGATCTCGGGCAGGCGAAAACGCGCCCCCGGCACGGCCAGAACGATGTCGGCCGACAGTGCAAGTTCCGCCCCGCCGCCGTGGGCGAGCCCGTTGACGGCGGCGATGACCGGGAAATCGAAAGATTGGCGGATCGTCAGCCCCAGCCGATGCGTCATGTGCTGACGCCGCAGCGCCGCGTCGTTCAGGCCGTTGCGTTCCTTCAGGTCGGCGCCCACCGAGAAGGCCCGCCCCGTGCCGGTCATCACTAGGCAGGCCAGATCGGGGCGCGTGGCGAAATCGCAATAGGCCTCGACCATGGCCGCGCCGCTCGCCGTGGTGAGCGCGTTCAGGGCTTCGGGCCGGTCAAAGCGCATCCGCGCCACGCCCGGGGCCGGATCGTCGAGGTGAAGGCCGGAGGGAAAGGGATCAGACATGCGACGGCAACCATGTGGCCAGGGAGGGAACGAGGATCATCAGCAGGCCATAGAGCAGACCCAGCAGCAGGAAACCGGGCAATTCGCGGAACGCCTTTTCGGGCGACAGGCCGATGGCCGCCGCGCCGGTGTAGAGCCCCACGCAAACGGGCGGCGTCAACAATCCCATCCCGATGAAGGCGCCCAGCACGACATAGTAGTGCACCGGGTCCACCTCGAAGATCGGCAGCGCCGCCAGCGTCATCGGGATCACCAGGTAGAAGATCGGCACGACCTCGATGAAGGTGCCCAGCAGCAGACAGGCGACAGCCACCATCAGCAGGAATGTCAGCCTTGTCGCCCCCAGATCGGTCAGGCCGGCGATCAACTGCTGCGGGGCCTGGGTGAAGGTGAGCACCACCGACAGGAACTTGGCCATGGCGATGATGATGAAGATCGCGCTGGTGGCGATCGTGGTCGACATCAACGCCTCGCCCAGGCCCTTGAAGGTCAGCTCGCGGTAGATCGTGAAACCCACGATGATGGCCCACACGCCGGCGACGGCGGCGGATTCGGCGGCGGTCAGGAAACCGCCATAGATACCGCCCAGAACGATGACCGGCGTCAGCAGGGCCGACCCGGCCGCAACCAGCGCGGTCCGGCGTTCTCCTCCGGTCGCCTTCGCGGCACGCGGCATGTTCCGGCATCGCAACGCGACGAAGACCGTGAGCATGAGCATCAGCACCAGGCCCGGCACGATGCCGGCGGCAAAGGTCCGCGCGACGGGCACCTGCGTCAGCGAGGAATAGATGATCGCGGCGTTGGAGGGCGGGATCAGCGCCTCGAGCAGGGCCGCCATGGCGGCCAGGACCACGACGAAGGGCTTGGGGTATCCGCCCTCGATCATGCGCGGCATCAGGATCGTCCCGACCGCGGTGATCGCGGCCAGGATCGAGCCGCAGAACGCGGCGAAAAAGCCCATGGAAAGAACCATCGCGACGCCCAGCCCGCCGGGCCAGTGACCGACCAGCGCCATGCACAGATTGACCAGCCGCGTCGCGATCCCGCCCCGAACCATGACGTAGCCGGCAAAGATGAACAGCGGGATGGCCAGCAGGATCTGCTTGGTGATCCCGCCGAAGGACGTTTGCAGCAGCGTGGCCCAGGGCAGGCCCAGATCGAGAATCGCGATCATCGAGCTTCCGACCCCGAAGACCAGGAAGATCGGCAGCGACAGCAGCAGAAGAACGGTCGAGACGGTGAGCGCGGCCCAGATCATGTGGCGCGCCCCCGGATGATCCGAAGCGGTGTCTCGGCCCCGGCCAGCGCAAGCGCGGCGCACAGGCTCTTTTCCACCGCGAACCAGAACAGCAGCGCGAAGCCGGTCGGGAACGCGGCATAGATCCACCACAGCGGGAAGTTCAGGCCGGTTTCCGACCGCTGGTTCAGCATCCTGAAGAACGCCAGCGCATCCATCCCACCGGCGAGAAAGACCAGGCTGGCGACCGCCACCAGCAGCCCGATCAGCAGCTCCAGCATATGCGCCCGCCGTCCGGTGAGGAACGCGGGCAGGAAATCGACCGTGACATGCTGGCCGTGCCGCAGCAGGACCCCCATCATCGGAAAGACGATCCAGGGCACCAGTTGCGGCGGCAGGTCGTTGAGCACCGCGAAACTGATCCCGATGAGCACCCGTTCCGCCGCCGAGGCAGCCAGGGCGAAGACCGCGAAGGCCACCCCGGCCCCTGCGACCAGGACGCAGAGCCGCGCAAGAAGATCATTGAAGCGGCCATAGGCCCAGGCGAGTGTCGTCACGCGCGTCTCCTGCAAATCCGGGATGGTCATGGGGTGACGGGCCCCGTCACCGGCCCCGCAGCGCCGCGCGCGCGGGGCCGGTCCGAAGTGCGCGGGTCAGTCGCCCTGGGTATAGGCCTGGGCCGCGTCGAGCGTGTCCTTGCTGACCATCTCGGTCAGCCCGGGATAGATCTGTTCGCGCTCGATCCGGTTCATCTTCGCCAACTCGTCCCCGGTCAGCTCGAAGACCGTGCCGCCCTGTTCGGCCTCCAGCCGGTCGAGCATCTGCGCCGAGGCGTCCATGATGGCGGCGGTCGATTCCGCGGTGATCTCGGCGCCAACCTCGGTCACCACCTGCTGCAACTCGGGTGAAAGGCCCTCGAACCACGCCGCGTTGACGATGATATAGGCATCGGCGAACTGGAAATACGGAAGCTGGGCGGACTTCACGCAATCCCACCAGCTATAGGCCGAAAGCGCGCCCGGAACGGTCGAGACGGTATCGGCTATGCCGTTCTGCAACGCGGTATAGACCTCGCCCGTGGGCAGCGAAACGGTGCTCCCGGCGTCCAGCGCACCCCAGCGGACGCGGTCGGCATCGGTCAGAACCCGGGCCGAGATCCCGGCCAGCGAGTCCACGCTGGACAGGTCGTCCTTGGCCGAGAACACGGCGATCGGTCCGACCGGGTTGCGTCCGACGATGCGAATTCCGGTCTTGGATTGCATGTCCTGCATCAGCGCCTGACCGGCCTCGGTCTCGTCGAAGAACCCGCGCATCTGCTCGAAACTGTCGAACATGCCCGGCATCGCGGTCACGTTGTAATCGGAATTGATCGGCGGGAAACTGACGATCCCGACCGCCATCCCGACCTGCACCGCACCCGACGCGACACCGCCCAGCACGTCGCGGATGCCGAACAACTGCCCGCTGGGGAACACCTGGACATCCAGCGCGCCGTCGCTGCGTTCGGTGACACGTTCGGCGAACTGGTTGGCGAACCCGGCGGCCGGATGGGTCGGTCCCCAGTGATACGACAACTGCACCTTCTGCTGCGCCGCCACCGGCGCCGCAACCAGCATCGCGCCCGCGATCAGCGCCGCGGCGGCGGTTCGTCCTGCAAGTCCTTTGGTCATGTTTTCCTCCCTTGATGTGTCTGGCGGGGTCGCCCCGCCCGGATCAGCCTCCCGACCCGTTCAGGCGCCGTTTCAGCGCGGTCTTGTCGATCTTGCCCGCGACATTGCGGGGAATCGCGTCGAGGAAGATCACCTCGCGCGGCTTCTTGTAGCCGGCCACATGGGCGCGGCAGTTTTCGATCACGTCGCTTTCGCTCGGGCCGGTGCCGTCGCGGGGCACCACGGCGGCCACGATGATCTCTCCCCACTCGTCATCGGCCCGGCCGATGACCGCGGCATCCGCGATCTGGGGGTTCTGGAGCAACGCGTCCTCGACCTCGCGCGCATAGACGTTGAATCCGCCGGTAATGATCATGTCCTTGGATCGCCCGACGATATAGAGAAACCCGTCCTCGTCGATGCGCCCCACATCGCCGGTATGAAACCAGCCGTCGCGCACCGTCTCCTCGCGCAGACCGGGCCGGTTCCAGTAATCCACATCGGCGACGCCCTCGGCCCGGATGGCGATCTCGCCCTCGGTCCCGGGCGCGCACTCGGCCCCGTCGGGGTCGAGGATCGAAATGCGGACATTCATGGTCGGCCGCCCGCAGGAGGCGAGCCGCGCCAGCCCCTCACCGTCGAGCGCGTGTTCATGGGGATAGAGCACGGTCAGCGGCTGGGGCGCCTCGGACATGCCGAAATGCTGGCGAAAGATCGGTCCGAAAAGCTCCATCGCCCGCCGCAGCACGTGGACCGGGGTCGAGGCGGTGCCATAGTTGATGCAGCGCAGCGAAGAGATGTCATGCCGCATCCCGTTGCGCTCGACGTGATCCAGCAGCCGCTGGATCATCGTCGGCACCAAAAGAAGGGTGGTGACCCCTTCGCGCGCCACGGTGCAAAGCAGGGCCTCGGGGTCGAAACGGGGCAGGATGATGTTGCGCGCGCCGCGCAGGTAGTAGGGCAGAAGATAGTTGCCGGCGGCATGGGTCAGCGGTCCGACATGAATCATGCTGTCCTCGATCCCCAGCCGGTATTCCAGTGCGGCAAAGAAATTCTCCTGCCGCCGGTAGAGCCGGGCATAGCTGTAGCGGATGCCCTTGGGCTTGCCGGTGGTGCCCGAGGTATAGATGATCCGGCAGGTCGCATCGTCGTCCAGCTCGACATGCGGCGCCGTGGCCGGAGCGGCCTCGATCAACCTGTCGTAATCGAGCGCGCCGGCCTGGCCGCCGAGTTCGACGACATGCCGGATCGAGTCGTTTCCGTTGCAAGCGGTGGCCACGATGTCATGGAGCTCCGGTCCCGCGATCACCGCCGACGCCCCGCTGTCGGCCAGTATGTCGGCATGTTCCGCCGCGGTGTGGCGCGCGTTCAGGGCGACAAAGGCCAGCCCCGCCTTGGTCGCTGCGAAGACGGTCTCGACGCTTGCGACGCTGTTGCTCAAGAGCACGGCGACGCGGTCGCCCTGCCCCAGCCCCAGTGCCAGCAGCGCGTTGGCCAGCCGGTTCGTCCGTTCGGCCAGCTCGTCATAGCCGACGCGCCGCTCGCCCATGACCAGCGCCTCGCGGCCCGCGAACTGCCGTTCCGCCCAGTAGAGATCGTATCCCGCGACGATCTGCATCCCTACCTCCGCATCGTTCTGGATGCGGAGCCCAGCAGGCCCGGCAGCATCCCGGCGGCGGTCTCGATCCAGTCGCACAGAAGCGGCCGGCTGTCGCGCGGGTCGATGATGCCGAGCACGCCGAACCGTTCGGCGGTGCGGAACGGGGAGGTATAGCCGCGATACTTGTCGGTCAGCTCCTCGCGCAGCGCGTCGGGGTCGTCGGCGGCCTCGATCTGGCGCCGATAGGCCGCGGCGATCCCGCCTTCCAGCGGGATGGAGCCCCAACTTGCCGAGGGCCAGGCATAGCGGAGGTTGATCCCGCCCAGCCGCCCGTGCGCGGCCCCCGCCACGCCAAAGGCGCGGCGCAGGATGATGGTGCACCAGGGCACCCGCGACTGGTCGATGGCGGCCATGGCCCGCATCGCGGCGCGGATCGTGCCCTGCCGTTCGGCATCCGGTCCGATCATCACGCCGGGCTGATCGAACAGCGACACGATTGGGATGTGGAAGGTGTCGCAGAGATCGACGAAGGTTTCGATCTTCTGTGAGCTTTTCAGCGTCATCGCACCGCCGGCGTGAGAGGGATCGTTCGCCAGGATCCCCACCGGATGGCCCATCAGCCTGGCCAGAGCGGTGACGGAGGATCGTCCTTGGTAGCGCCCGATCTCGAAAACGCTGTCGCGGTCGAAAATCGCCTCGATGATCTTGCGCGGGTTGTAGACGCGGCGCCGTTCGCGCGGAACGGCCTCGAGCAGCCAGTCGTCGCGGCGGTCGGGCGGGTCTTGTGGCCGGTGGCGGGCGGCAGGGTGTGGACGTTCTGCGGAAGGAAGGACAGGAACCGGCGCACCTGCGCAAGCGCGTCGGCCTCGTCACGGGCTTCGTTGTCGACCACGCCCGACCCTCGGGCATGGACCGCCGCGCCGCCAAGCGCCTCCTTGTCCACGTCGACCCCGGTTCCTTCGCGCACGACGAAGGGCCCGGCGGCAAAGAGTTGCGACGTGCCCTTGGGCATCACCGAGAAATGTGCCCCGGCGACCTTGATCGCGCCCTGCCCGGCGCAGGCGCCGAGGGCGACGCCGATCACCGGGATCTCTCCCATCATGCGGGTCATTTCCCAGCTCGGATAGCCGGGGATCTTCGTCGATTGCTGCTTTTCGAGCAGCTTGACGCTGCCGCCGGCGGTGTCCACCAGCCGCACGAGCGGCAGTCCCAGCTCCAGCGCCAGTTGCTCGGCATATATCCACTTGTCGGAAATCGTCGCCTCGGACGAGCCACCACGAATCGTGAAATCATCGGCGGAGACGACGATCTTGCGCCCGTCGATCCGGCCGGTGCCGATGATGGCGTTGGACGGCGTGAACTCGGTCAGCGCGCCGCTCTCGTCATAGGCGGCCGCCCCTGTCATCGTGCCGATTTCGCGAAAGCTGTCCGTGTCGAGCAGTTCCTCGATCCGTTCGCGCGCGCTGAGCTTGCCGGCGGCCCGGTGTTTGGCAAGCGCGGCCTCGCCGCCCATCGCCCGGGCGCGCGCCCTGCGCTCCGCAATCTCGTCGACTTCGCGCTGCCAAGACATTCGGCCTGTGCCCTCCCCCGATTTCGGCCGCCACATGATCCGGGCCGTGTCGCAAAGGTAACGGCATTTGCCGTAAAGCTGGCAATAACATTGTTGCAATCTTACGATCCTGCGAGACACAAAAGGAAAACGGGGTGTGGCAATGGCCTTTGAGGACAAGCTCGACGAATTGCGCCGACGTGAGGAGCGTGCGCGGGAAATGGGCGGGCCGGAGAAGCTGGCCAACCGCGCGGCCGCAGGCCAGTTGAACGCCCGCGAACGGATCGATCACCTTCTGGACAAGGGCAGTTTCCGGGAAAGCGGCCTTCTCGCCACCTCCGTGCCGCCCGAGGATCGTGCCACCACCCCCGCCGATGGCAAGGTGTCGGGTTTCGGCCGGATCGACGACCGCCGCGTGGCGGTGGTGTCCAACGATCTCACGGTCAAGGGCGCCTCTTCGGCGGCGACGAATGCCAAGAAGATCGCCTATCTGAAGGACAAGGCCACGCGGGCCGGGATGCCCATCGTCTTCCTTGGCGAAAGCTCGGGCGCGCGGATCCCCGACGTGATGGATGCCGAGTCCATGGCGCAGGGCGGGAGCGATCCGCAACAATATTGCCGCCGCCGCGAAACCCCATGGGCCAGTGCGGTGCTGGGCCCCTGCTTCGGCTCGTCCACCTGGTATGCCTGCCTGTCCGATTTCGTGGTGATGCGCAAAGGCGCGGTGCTTGCCGTGTCCTCGGCCCGCGTGACCTCGCTGGCGATCGGGGAAACCGTGGACCCCGAAGAGCTGGACGGCTGGCGGCTGCATTCGGATGTCACCGGCATGGCCGATGCCGTCGCCGAGACCGACGAGGAGGCGTTGGACATGGTGCGCTGCTTCCTGTCCTATCTGCCCTCCCATGCCGGCGAGGCGCCGCCGCGCCTGCCCGCCCCGGAGCACGGGCCGGACGGCGAGGCCCTGCTCGACCTGGTGCCCGACGCGCGTGGCCGCGTCTACGACATGCGCAAGGTGATCGCGCAGATCGTGGACGGCGACAGCTTCTTTCCGCTGAAGCCGCGCTTCGGCAAGGCGGCGATCACCGGCCTTGCCCGCCTTGGCGGCGAGAGCGTCGGCATCGTCGCCACCAACCCGATGATCCTTGTCGGCGCCCTCGACCCGGCCGCCTGCCGCAAGGTGACCAGCTTCCTGGCGTTGTGCGACAGTTTCCATGTTCCGATCGTGATCCTCGTGGACACGCCCGGTTTTCTGGTCGGTGTCGAGGGCGAACGCCGCGCGGCGCCGGCGCAGATCATGAACATGATGCATGCGCTTCAACTGTGTTCCGTCCCGAAGATCTCAGTCATCCTGCGCAAGAGCTATGGCCAGGCATTTCTCAACCTCGGCGGCGGCCGCAACAGCGACGAGATCGCCGCCTGGCCCTCGGCGGATGTCAGTTTCATGGACCCGCAGATCGGCGTCAGCGTCGTTCTGGGCCTCCGCCGCGAGGACGATCCCGAAAAATTCGATGCCGCCTGCGAACAGTTCTCGCGCGGCACCTCGGCCTATGACATGGCCGGCGTGTTCGGCGTGCAATCGGTGATCGACCCGCGCGACACCCGGTCCTATCTGTGCGCGGCGCTTGACACCCACCGGGCTGCCGCCAACAACGGGTTGGGGCGTCGTGACATGGCCGCCTGGCCAACGTATTTCTGAACACAAGGAGCGCAAGATGGCCGAAATCGCCGTGGAATCGGAAATCGCCGGAACCGTCTGGAAACTGGAGCGGTCGCCTGGCGACAATGTCGAGGAAGAGGACAGCCTGATGATCCTCGAGTCGATGAAGATGGAAATCCCCGTGCTGGACCCCGACGCGGGCAAGCTGGTCGCGATACACGTGGCCGAGGGCGATACCGTCCGCGAAGGCCAGGTGCTGGCCACGCTCGAACTGGAGTGAGGGGATCGTGAGGTCGGAGACGCAACAGGCAGAGCGCGCGCAGGGAGACGGTGGAGACGAGGGCAAGCCCTGGTCTTGGCGCCGCCCCCTGAGCCTGCCCGAGCAGATCGCGGCCCAGATCAACGAAGCGATCCTCGGCGGTCTCTACGTGCCCGGCGACCCGGTGCGCGAGCAGGACATCGCCACCAAGTTCGGGGTCAGCCGCGGTCCGGTGCGCGAGGCGCTGCGCATTCTCGAACAGGACGGCGTGGTGCAGATCCTGCCGAACCGGGGGGCCTCGGTCACGCGGCTTTCCATCCGGGAAGTGCGGGACATCTTCGAGATCCGCGCCGCGCTGACCGCGGTGGCCGTGGGCCATATCTGCGACGCCGCCGAGCCGGACGTGATCCGGCGGCTGTGCGATGGGGCCGACCGGCTCGAGCGGCTTGCCGAGGACCCGGAGGCGCGCGACGACTACGTCCGGGAAAGCGCCGCGATGGCCCGCCTGATCGCCGGCGCCACCGGGAACGAGCGTCTGACCAAGATGCTGCTGTCGCTGGCCCTTCAGACGGTGCGCTACACGCAGCTCGGGCTGGCCACGCAGGCCCGCCGCCGGGCCTCGGCCGCGATCTGGCACAAGACGACGCGGGCCGCGG
>DOIS01000380.1 GCA_003511785.1 Paracoccaceae bacterium | reverse complement strand
GCATCCCCGAGGGCTATTCCGGTCCGCTCTATGCCGAGATCTGCCCGCGCTCCTTCTCGGTGCTGGTGCGGCCCGGGCTCCGGCTGAACCAGATCCGGTTCCGCCGGGGCCAGGCGGTGCTGGACGATGCCGCCCTTCGCGCGTTGCACGCCGAAAGCCCGCTGGTGGACGGCGCGGCGGTGATCCAGGAGGGGCTGGGCTTTTCCGTCGATCTGCGCCCCGAGACGGGCGACCTGGTGGGCTATCGCGCCAAGCCGCATACCGGGCTGATCGACCTGGATCGGCTGGACCATTACGATCCGGCCGAGTTCTGGGAGGAGGTGCGCACCGCCCGCGGCCGCATCGTGCTCGACCCCGGTGCATTCTATATCCTGGTCAGCCGCGAGGCGGTGCACATCCCGCCCGCCTATGCCGCCGAAATGGCGCCCTACCTGGCGATGGTGGGGGAGTTCCGGGTGCATTACGCGGGCTTCTTCGACCCCGGCTTCGGCCATGATGCGGCCGGCGGCGCGGGCGCGCGCGGCGTGCTCGAAGTGCGCTGCCACGAGGCCCCTTTCGTGCTGGAACATGGCCAGGTGGTGGGACGGCTGGTCTATGAGCGGATGGCCGAGACGCCCACGCATCTTTACGGCGCGGGGATCGCCTCGAACTACCAGGGCCAGGGCCTGAAACTGTCGAAACATTTCAAGAACCCGGCTTAAGCCTTTGATTAAAAGCTCAAAAACCGTTACCTTGCTCGCCGGCCGCGTATAGGCGCAGCCACATTAGCTTCGCCGCATAAGATGCTGTTTTCAAACGGATACCACTCAGGCGAAAAGTTTCCTCGAAACTTTTCGCAAGACTTTCCGCGAAAGTCTTGGCGCGTCACATGCGGCGCGCAGCGCGGGCGGCGCGGCGGGCCTGGCGCATCTTCTGGCGCTCCTGCTTGCTCATCTGCGGCGCTGGCCGCTGCTCGCCCTGGTTCTCGACGCGGTCGGGCTGCCCGCCCTGGCTCTTGCCGGACTTCCGGCTGGCGGCCATGTCGATGCCCTTGTTGATTCCCCGGTGCAGGACCTTGGCCATGACGATGCGTGTGAACATCCGGACCAGCTGATTCATGTTCATGGGACGTCTCCCGTGGGTTCCGTGTGTCTGCCTCTACATCCAACATAGGATGAAAATGTGAGGATTTCAGGGCATATCCTCAAATCCAGCCGCCGAGGCAGGGGGTGCGGGTGGCGGATGCTCAGTCTTCGAACAACTCGGGCTGGCCGGCGCCGGGCTCCTCGCCCTCTTCCGCGTCGGCCTCTCCCGCCAGTGGCATGGCCCCGGGAGGCGGGCGGTTCTCCAGCAGGCCCGCCGCGCGCAACTCCTTCAACCCCGGCAGGTCGCGCGCGCTTTCCAGGCCGAACTGGTCGAGGAAGTCGGGCGTGACCACGAAGGTCACCGGCCGGCCCGGCGTCATCTTGCGCCGGCCGAACCGGATCCATTCCATTTCCAGCAGCTGGTCGATGGTGCCGCGCGACACCGAGACGCCGCGAATCTCCTCGATCTCGGCGCGGGTGCAGGGCTGGTGATAGGCGATGATCGCCAAGGTCTCGATCGCCGCGCGGGAGAGCTTGCGCGTCTCGACCGTCTCCTTCTGCATCAGGAAGCCCAGCTCCGGCGCGGTGCGCATCGCCCAGCCCTCGCCCACGCGCACCACCCGCACACCGCGCCCCTCGTAGCGTTTGCGCAGATGCACCAGCGCCTCGGCGGCGTCGCAGCCATGCGGCATCCGGGCCTCCAGATCGCGCACGGTGACGGGTTCTGCGCTGGCGAAGAGCACCGCTTCGACCATGCGTTCCTGTTCGCCCATGGGCGGGGCCTCGAACAGGCTCTCGCCGCGGCGCTCCTCGGTCTCGTCGCTCATTCCCGGGCCTTTCGCTTGCGCAGCTCGATGGGCGCGAACGTCTCGCTCTGGCGCATTTCCAGCCGCCCCTCCTTGACCAGTTCCAGCGAGGCCGCGAAGGTCGAGGCGGTGGCCGAGCGCCGGCGCTGCGGGTCGGCCTCCCAGCCGTCGGGCAGGTAGGCGGTCAGGTCCGACCAGTCCCCGGCGAAGCCCAGCAGCCCGCGCATCCGTTCCAGCGCCTGTTCCATGGTGAAGACCTTGTCGCGGTCCATGACGAAGGGGCGGAACTCGTCGCGGGTGCGGATGCGGGCATAGGCCTGCATCAGGTCGAGCAGCGTCGCCGAATAGGTCACGGTGCGGATGCGGGTGACGTCTTCGGATTGCCCGCGCGCGAAGAAATCCCGCCCCAGCCGGTCGCGCGCCATCAGCCGGGCAGCGGCGTCGCGCATGGCTTGCAGACGTTCCAGTTGGAAGGCCAGGTGCGCGGCCATCTCCTCGCCCGAGGGGCCCTCCTCCTCGGGATCGGGGGGCAGCAGCAGGCGCGATTTCAGGAAGGCCAGCCAGGCCGCCATCACCAGGTAGTCGGCGGCCAGTTCCAGCCGCAGCGCCTTGGCGCGTTCCACGAAGGCCAGGTATTGCCGGGCCAGGTCCAGCACCGAGATCCGGCGCAGATCGACCTTCTGCGTGCGCGACAGCGTCAGCAGCAGGTCGAGCGGCCCCTCGAACCCGTCCACATCGACGATCAGCGCTTCCGCCGCGAGGCGCTCGGCGACCGTCGTGCCGGTGGTGTCGTGATGTTCCTGTTCAGCCATAGACCTGCCCGCCCATCAGGCGGGCAAGGTCGGCCTCGGTGGCCTCGATGTCAAGCGCGGCTGGGGTCTGCCGGGCGGCCAGAGCGGCCTCGGCGCGAGCCTGTGCGGCGGCGCCCATCCGTCCGGCGGCCTCGGCCACCTCGGCGCGCTCGGCCAGTGTGCCGTTGCAGTGCAGCACCACGTCGCAGCCCGCCGCGATCGACGCGCGCGACAGGTCGGAGAGCCGACCGTGCAGCGCCTTCATCGAGATGTCGTCGGTCATCACCAGCCCGTCAAACCCGATCTCGTCACGGATCACCCGCATCACCGGCGGCGAGAGCGTGGCCGGCCTCTCGTCCAGCGCGGCATAGACCAAGTGCGCGGTCATTCCCAGCGGCAGGTCGTTCAGCGCCCGGAACGGGGCGAAATCCGTGGCCGCCAGCGTCGTCGCGTCGGTCTCGACGCGGGGCAGGTCGTGATGGCTGTCGGCGGTCGCCCGCCCGTGGCCCGGGATATGCTTGAGCACCGGCAGCACGCCGCCGTCCAGATGCGCCTGCGCCACGGCGCGGCCCAGCCGCGCGACGGTTTCGGGCTCGGGGCCGTAGCAGCGGTTCTTGAGGAACGGATGGGTCTCGGGCCCCGCCAGGTCCGTCAGCGGCGCGCAATTGCCGTCGATGCCGAGCCCGCGCAGCTCGTGCGCGATCAGGCGATAGCGCAGGTAGAGCGCGGACTCGGCGTTCTCGGGTCCGGCGCGTGTGACGTGATCCAGCGGCGGCAGCCAGTCCCGCGCGAGCGGCGCGCGCAGGCGTTGCACGCGCCCGCCCTCCTGGTCGATGAAG
>DOIS01000363.1 GCA_003511785.1 Paracoccaceae bacterium | reverse complement strand
CAGGGAGAAGCTCAGATCCTCGATCAGTTGCTTGTCGCCATAATGCTTCGAGAGCCCCTCGACCTCGATCACCTTGGAGCCCAGGCGCGGGCCGTTGGGAATGACGATCTGGGCGCGGGAGATCTTCTCGCGCTCGGACTGGTTGGCCAAGTCGTTGTAGCGTTCGATCCGCGCCTTCTGCTTGGACTGGCGCGCCTTGGCGCCCTGGCGGATCCAGTCGAGTTCGCGTTCCAGCGTCTTCTGACGCGACTTGTCCTCGCGGGCCTCCTGCTCCAGCCGCTTGGCCTTCTGCTCCAGCCAGGAGGAATAGTTGCCCTCGTAGGGGATGCCGCGGCCGCGGTCCAGTTCGAGAATCCAGCCGGTGATCGAATCGAGGAAGTACCGGTCGTGTGTGACGATCAGGATCGTGCCCTTGTAGTCGATCAGGTGCTGTTGCAGCCAGGCGATGGTCTCGGCGTCGAGGTGGTTGGTCGGCTCATCGAGCAGCAGCATGTCGGGCGCTTCCAGCAGCAGCTTGCACAGCGCCACGCGGCGCCGCTCGCCGCCCGAGAGCGTGGTGACATCGGCCTCGTCCGGCGGGCAGCGCAGGGCTTCCATCGCCACGTCGATCTGGCTGTCGAGATCCCAGAGATTCTCGCTGTCGATCTCGTCCTGGAGCTGCGCCATCTCGTCCGCGGTCTCGTCGGAATAGTTCATGGCCAGTTCGTTGAAACGGTCGAGCTTGGCGCGCTTGGCGGCCACGCCCTCCATCACGTTGCCACGCACGTTCAGGTTGGGGTCGAGCTCGGGCTCCTGCGGCAGATAGCCCACGCGCGCGCCTGTCGCGGCCCAGGCCTCGCCCGAGAAATCGGTGTCGAGCCCGGCCATGATCCGCATGAGCGAGGATTTACCGGCGCCGTTGACGCCGACCACGCCGATTTTCACGCCGGGCAGGAAGGAGAGGTGGATGTTCTCGAAGACCTTCTTCCCGCCGGGATAGGTCTTGGAGACGCCCTGCATGTGGTAGACATATTGATACGCGGCCATGACGGCTCCTTCGTGGAAAGGGGAATGCGTGGTTTGCGCCGTGATATCCAAGGAACCGGTCGGTCGCAACGGGTCAAGCGCGGAAGGGGGCTCTGCCCCCATCGCGCTTCGCGCGATTCCCCCGAAGTATTTTCCGCAAGAGGAAGGATGAGGCGTTGCGCACCATCTGCGGCAGGCGCGCATCTCGGGAATCGTGAAGATTCTGCTCCTGTTCCGCGACCCGCTGCGGTAGAGCGGGCAGGTGCAGAACGGATTTCCATACGCGCGCGCCGGTCAGCGCATCGGGTTGCTGGGCGGGTCGTTCGATCCCGCCCATCGCGGGCACGCCCATATCACGCGCGAGGCGCTTAAGCGGTTCGGGTTGGATCGGGTGTGGTGGCTGGTCAGCCCCGGCAACCTGCTCAAGGCGCGCGGCCCTGCGCCGCTGGAGGAGCGGATGGCGCGGGCGCGGGCGGTGATGGCGCATCCGCGGGTGGAGGTCACGGATATCGAGGCGCGGCTGGGCACACGGGCCACGGCCGAAACGCTGGCGGGCCTGCGCGCGCGGTATCCCGGCGTGCGCTTCACCTGGCTGATGGGGGCGGACAACCTGGCGCAGCTGCATCTGTGGCAGGATTGGCAGGCGATCATGGCGATGGTGCCGGTCGGGGTTCTGGCCCGGCCGGGGCAGCGGATCTCGGCCCGCACCAGCCGCGCGGCAAAGCTTTACGCGCCATGGCGGGTGCCGGCGCGGGCCAGTCATCTGCTGGGCGGGGCTGCGCCGCCGGCCTGGTGCTTTGTCAACGTGCCGATGGTCGATGTCAGCTCGACCGCGATCCGGGCGCGGGGTGGCTGGCGCGGCTCAGCGGCGGAGTGAGGCCGAGGCCAGCCCGGCGCCCGTGATCAGCACCAGCCCGGCCCAGGTGAACGTGTCGGGCACGTCGCCGAACACCGCCCAGCCCAGCACCACCGCCGCGATCAGCTGAAAATAGACCAAGGGCGCGAGAATCGTCGCCCGGGCCCGCCCATAGGCCACCAACAGCAGCAGGTTGCCGCCCATCGAGAAGGCGGCGCTGGCCAGGGTGAAACCCGCCACCGGCAGCGAGGGCGCGGGCAGGTGGGTCAGGCCGATGGGCGCCAGCACAAGCGTCGCGATCGCCAATTGGGTGAACAGCAGCGCGCGCGGCCCGCCCAGTCCCGAGAGCGCCCGCGACGCTGTCAGGAACACGCCATAGCAGGTGCCCGCCAGAACCGCCCAGAGCAATCCCGGCGAACCGCCGAGCCCCGGGCGCACCACCAACAAGACGCCCGCGAACCCGACAAACATCAGAAGACTGCGCAGCGGCCGCGCCGGTTCGCGCAGAACCAGCGCCGAAAGCGCATAACTTATCCCCGGCCCGATGAAGAAGGCGGCGAAGACATCGGCCAGCGGCTCGGTGCTCAGTGCCATCTGGATCGAGGTGATGCCGAGGCTCATCACCAGCCCGCGCCCCCAGATGCGCGGATCGCGCAACAGCCGCCAGGCGTCGCGCGGCACGAAGGGCAGGCTCATCACCAGCCCGAGCGCAAAGCGCGACCAGGCCACGAAGAGGGGTGAGGCGCCGAGCGTGCCGGACAGCATCTTGCCGGCCATGTCGCCGGCGGGAATCATCGACATGGCGATGAACATGATACCCACGGCGCGCCACATATGTGGCGCCTATTATGCGCAAATTCCCCGCAAAACCCCAATTGTGCCGCTTGTCTGCCGAACCTGCCTGGGATTGTATGGAGCCATGAACAGACGCTTCACACGCCGCGCCCTTCTGGGGGGGCTCGCCGGTCTTGCGGCCGGAACGGTCTGGGCCGGTGCGCCGGTCTCGTCGCTTCGTCCGCGCCCGCGCAGCCCGGCGCTGGAGGAATGGGCCACGCGCAGCGGCGCCGAGCGGCTGATCGCGCAGGCCGGTCCGAGCGGGCAGGCCGCCTGCGCCGTGGCCGACGTCAAGACCGGCATCCGGCTGGAATCGGTGGCCGGCAGCGATGGGTTGCCGCCGGCCAGCGTGACCAAGGCGCTCACGGCGCTCTACGCGCTGGACGCGCTGGGCGCCGAACACCGTTTTCACACACGGCTTTTGGCGGATGGGCCGGTCGAGAACGGCATTCTGCGGGGTGACCTGATCCTGGACGGCGGCGGCGACCCGACGCTGGGCACCGACGACCTGGCCGAGCTTGCGGCGCAATTGAAACAGGCTGGCATCCGCGAGGTGCGGGGTGCGTTCCTGGTCCACGAGGGGGCGCTGCCCTTCGTGCGCAGCATCGACCCGGAACAGCTGCCGCATGTGGGCTATAGCCCTGCGGTCTCGGGAATCGCTCTGAATTTCAATCGGGTTCATTTCGAGTGGACCCGTGCCGGGTCGGGATACGCTGTGTCGATGGATGCGCGCAGCGCGCGCTACCGCCCCGAGGTGGCGATGGCCCGCATGGAGGTGAGGCCGCGCGACTTTCCTGTCTATACCTATGAGGCCGAGGGTGGCGTGGAGCGCTGGACGGTGGCGCGCGGGGCGCTGGGGCAGGGCGGCGCGCGCTGGTTGCCGGTGCGGGCGCCTGCGCTGTATGCCGGCGACGTCTTCCGCACGCTGGCCCGCACCCACGGGGTCGTGCTGAAGCCGGCGCGCGCGGTGCGCGCCCTGCCCGGTGGCGTGACCGAACTGGCCCGCCACAGTTCCGGGCCGCTGCGTGAAGTCCTCCGCGACATGCTGAAGTATTCGACGAATCTCACCGCCGAGATGGTGGGTATGGCCGCGACCCGGGCGCGGGGGGTCATGCCGCGCGACCTGGCGCAGTCCGCGCAGGAGATGAACCGCTGGGCCGCGACGACCTATGGCATGGAGGGGACGGCCCTTGTCGATCACTCGGGGCTGGGCGACGCCTCGCGGCTGAGGGCGGACGACCTCGTGTCGGCACTGGTCGAGGTGCGCAGGAGCGGCGTGCTGCGACCGTTGCTCAAGCCGTTCGACATGCGCGATCCGGGGGGGCGGGTGATCCCGTCCCATCCGATCCGGGTCGATGCCAAAACCGGCACGCTGAATTTCGTCTCGGGCCTGGGCGGTTTCATGACGGCGGCGGATGGAATCGAGCTTGCCTTCGCCATTTTCGTGGCGGACATGGACGCCCGGGCGCGGGCCAAGGCCCAGCCCGACGAGATCCCGAGAGGCGCGCGGGCCTGGAATCGGCAGGCCAAGAAACTGCAACAGGCCCTGATCGAGCGATGGGGTGCGCTCTACGGCAGCTGAATTGTGTGATCCGGGCCCGCCGGTGCACCGATCCGTAGGGGGGAGGTCCGAGCGCAAGCCCGAAATGCCCCGCATTCGGCGCCCAAATCGGCGCAAACCGCCTCTTACCCTACGTTATCCGGAACTTTCTGAAAAAACCTCTTGCGAGTCAC
>DOIS01000255.1 GCA_003511785.1 Paracoccaceae bacterium | reverse complement strand
CTTCTGGTCGTCGCCCACGGGCACGTGGGTGGCGTGATAGACCAGAATGTCGGCGGCCATCAGCGAGGGATAGGCGAAGAGGCCCAGCGACGCGTTCTGCGCGTTCTTGCCCGCCTTGTCCTTCCACTGGGTCATGCGCTGCATCCAGCCCATGCGGGCGACGCAGTTGAACACCCAGGCCAGCTGCGCGTGTTCGGGCACCTGGGACTGGTTGATGAGGATGGATTTCTCGGGGTCGATCCCGGCGGCGATGAAGCCCGCGCAGAGCTCGCGCGTGGCGCGTTGCAGGTCGGCCGGGTCCTGCCAGACGGTGATCGCGTGCAGGTCCACCATGCAATAGACCGTCTCGAAGGACCCTTCGTCCTGCATGTCCACGAACCGCTTCAGCGCGCCGAGGTAGTTGCCCAGGTGCAGGTTGCCGGACGGCTGGATCCCCGAGAACACGCGCGGCGTGAAGGTCATGTCGCTCATCGGGTGGAACTCCGTCTGGTCAATTCGGCCCGCCTCGCTTACCCATGGGGGCAGGTGCCGTCAAGAAGCCCGAAGGAGCGCAGGCCGATGTCCCAGGACCCCGAGCAGACCCCGTGTGAGCCCGACCACGCCCCGGTCAATCCCTTGCCGTCGGTGGTGGTGGCGTTGTTCCTGTTGGTGATCGGGGTCGAGGCGATCCTTGCGCTGGGTGCGCGCGGCATCGTCGGCGGACCGGAGGCGGTGGGCTGGCGGCTCGACGCGATCCAGAGCTATGCCTTCTCGGGCGACATCTTCGACTGGATGGTGGCGAACGGGGTCTGGCCTGCCGAGCATGTGCTGCGCTTCTTCTCCTATCCCTTCGTCCACACCGGCTTTACCCATGCCTTGTTCGTCAGCGTCTTCCTTCTGGCCATGGGCAAGATGGTGGGCGAGGTGTTCGGCGGCCCGGCCACGGCGGCGGTGTTCGTGGCCTCGGGCGCGGGCGGCGCGCTGGTCTATGCGCTGCTGCTCGACGATCCGCTGCCGCTGGTGGGCGGGTTTCCGGCGGTCTACGGGCTGATCGGGGCGTTCACCTGGCTCTTGTGGATGTCGCTGGCGCGGATCGGGGCGAACCAGATGCGGGCGTTTTCGCTGATCGCGGTGCTAATGGGGATCCAGCTCCTGTTCGGGCTGTTCTTCGAGACCGGCAAGGACTGGGTTGCCGACCTGGCGGGTTTCGCCACCGGGTTCGGTCTGTCCTTCTTCGTCTCGCCGGGCGGCTGGGCCCGGCTGCGGGCGCGCGTCCGGCGGGAGTGATCGGGGGGCGGCGACTTAACCCCTCCTGCGGCGCAGGAAGCCGCGCAGCTCGCCCAGGGGCAGGGCGCCGGTGAGATGGGCGGTGCCGAAATAGACCGCGATCCCGGCGACAATCAGCGCGGCGAGGGCAGGATAGCGCCAGCCGGCGGTGAAGAGCCAGGGCGCCAGCGCCCAGGCCAGCGCCACAAGCGCGCCGCCCATGATCCCGGCAGAAAGCACGATGCGCCATATCCGCCCGTGAAACCGCGCGTCGAAGCGCGCGACCTCGCCCATGGGCCGCGCCCCGCGCGCCAAGAGCAGCACCATCGCCCAGCCCGCAACCGTGGTGGCGATCGCCGGCGCGATCCAGCCGATCACCGGCGCAAGCCCGATGGCGAGGGCGGCGTTGACGACCATCGCCACCAGCGCGTAACGGAACGGGCTGCGCGTGTCCTCGCGGGCGAAATAGAGTGGTTGAAGCACCTTTTGCAGCACGAAGGCCGGCAGGCCCAGCCCGTAGATCGCCACCGCCTGCGCGATGGCGGCGGCATCGGTGGCGGTGGTGGCGCCGCGTTCGAACAGGACCGAGACCAGCGGCAGCGGGATCACCACCAGTGCCACCGCCGAGGGGATGGTCAGGGCCAGCGAGACCTCGGCCGCGCGGCTCAGCGCATGACGCCCGCCCGCGTCGTCGCCCGCCGCCAGGCGTCGGCTGAGATCGGGCAGGAGCACCACGCCGATGGCGATGCCCACCACGCCCAGCGGCAGTTGATAGAGCCGGTCGGCGGCATAGAGCCAGCCCACCGCCTGGTCGAAGTAACTCGCCACCTGCTGGCCCACGACGAGGTTGATCTGCACCACGCCCCCCGCCAGCGCCGCCGGAACGGCGACGCGCACAAGGTGGCGCAGTTCCGGCGTCAGCCGGGGCCGGCGCAGGCGTAGGGCGAAGCCCGCGCGCGAGGCGGCCACCCAGACCAGCGCGAGCTGCGCCACGCCCGCCATCGGGATGCCCCAGATCAGCGCGCGGGCCACGTCGGCGCCCATCCAGGCCGCACCGGCCATGGCCGCGATCAGGATCACGTTCAGCAGCACCGGTGCCGCGGCGGCGGCGGCGAAGCGTCCGGTGGCGTTGAGCACCCCCGAAAGGAGAGCGGCCAGCGAGATGAACAGGATGTAGGGAAAGGCGATGCGCCCGAACTCGACCGAGAGGGCGAAGCGTTCTTCCCCGGCAAACCCGCTGGCCAGCGCGAAGATCAGCCAGGGCATGAAAAGCTGCGCCATCAGCGTCAGCACGATCAGCACCGAGGCCAGCCCCGCCATGGCGTCCTCGGCGAAGCGTTTGGCGTCCTCGCCCGCCTCCAGCCGTTTCGAGAACATCGGAACGAAGGCCGCATTGAAAGCACCCTCGGCGAAGAACCGGCGGAACATGTTGGGCAGGCGGAAGGCTGCGACAAAAGCATCCATGACCGGCCCCGGCCCGATATAGGCTGTCAGCAGAATTTCCCGCAGAAAGCCCAGAATACGGCTGGCAAGGGTCCAGAACCCGACAGTGAACAGGCCCGAGAACAGGCGGATCTGCTTCATGAGGCCGCCCGCTCGGCGCCTTCGGTGATCGCGGTGCGCAGCTTGGCTTCCAGCGTTCTCTGCTTGGCCTCCGAGTGGTATTTGAGCCCGAACATGTCCTTGACGTAGAACGTATCCACCACTTGCTCGCCATAGGTCGCGATCA
>DOIS01000133.1:478-8965 GCA_003511785.1 Paracoccaceae bacterium | reverse complement strand
TCATATCCTTCCTGTCGCCCTGCGTGCTGCCCATCGTGCCGCCCTATCTCGCCTATATGAGCGGGGTGTCGGTCACCGAGTTGAGCGAGGCGGGCGGGCGCAACCGGGCGATCCTGCCCGCGCTGTTCTTCGTGCTGGGGCTGTCGACGGTGTTCCTGTTCATGGGGTTCACCGCCTCGGCCATCGGCTCGGTGTTCCTGCAATACCAGGGCTGGTTCAACACGGTGGCGGGGCTTCTGGTGATGGGCTTCGGGGCACATTTCATCGGCGTCTATCGCCTGGGCTTTCTCGACCGCGAGGCGCGGTTCGACGCGGGCGACCGGGGCGGCTCGAGCCTGGGCGCCTATGTTCTGGGCCTCGCCTTCGCCTTCGGCTGGACCCCCTGCATCGGCCCGCAGCTGGGCGCGATCCTTTCGTTGGCGGCCTCGGAGGCGAGCGTGGCGCGCGGCACGACGCTGCTGGCGGTCTATGCCATCGGGCTCGGCGTTCCCTTCCTGGCGGTGGCGGCCTTTCTGCCCCGGCTGGGCGGGCTGATGGGCTGGATGAAGCGGCACATGGCGCAGATCGAACGGGTGATGGGCCTGCTTTTGTGGACCATCGGCCTGCTGATGCTGACGGGCGGGTTTTCCGACCTGAGCTTCTGGCTGTTGGAGACCTTCCCGGCGCTGGCCACGCTGGGCTGATCCGCCTTACTTGCGCCGCAAAAGCGCGGTAGGCTGCGGCGCGAGGCGAGATGGCAGATGAGCAGCGTGCAAACCCCCAAGGTCGCGCGGCGGCGCGTGTTTTACATCCCCGGCTACGACCCGGTGCCGCCGCGCCGGTATCGCGAGCTTTACCGAAAGGAAGGCACGGCCCAGGCGTCGATCTCGGGCTATGAGCTGGCGTTGCGGCCGGGCGCGGCGGGGGACCGCTATGGCTGGCACGTGGTGGCCGAGATCGAGGGCGCGCGGGTCGAGAGCGATTTCAGCGTGTTGGTCTGGTCCGACATCGTCAAGCAGAGCATGTCGACCTCGATCCTGCGGACCTACCTCGCGGCGGCGCGCATCGCCTGGACCTATATCGGCTCGGGCGCGCTGCGCGCGCTTTTGACGTTGCGCAAGGGGCCATCGATCGTGGCGCTCTACCCGGTGGTGATGCTGCTGGTGCAGCTGGTTCTGGCGGCGCTGGCGGGCTGGGCGGCGGGGCGGCTCTTGCTGGCGCTCGGCGACCGGGTGCCGGCCCTGGCGGGCGGGCCGCCGCTGGCGGTGGCGCTGGCCTGGGCGTTGGGGGCGGTGGTGGCGGTCCTGGTGCTGCGCTGGTTCCGGGCGCGGGACGGGGCGTTTTTGACCTATTACCTGATGTGCAATTTCGCCTGGTCCTCGAGCTTGCGCGGCGAGAACCCGCCCGAGCTGGAGGCGCGGTTGGCGCAGTTCACCGAGCGGTTGCGCGAGGCGCTGGACGAGGAGGTGGACGAAATCTTGGTCGTGGGCCATTCCTCGGGCGCGCATCTGGGCGTGTCGGTGCTGGCCGACCTGCTGCGCGGGGGGCTGCCCGAGGGGGGGGCGGCGCTGTCCTTTCTCACGCTGGGGCAGGTGGTGCCGATGGCCTCGTTCCTGCCGCGCGCCTGGCGGCTGCGCGCCGATCTGCAACTGATGTCCGAGCAGGACCGGATCGCCTGGGTGGACGTGACCGCCCCCGGCGACGGCTGCGCCTTCGCGCTTTGCGATCCGGTGGCGGTGAGCGGGGTGGCGCGCGAAGGCAAACGCTGGCCGCTGGTGTTTTCCGCGGCCTTCAGCCGGACGCTCTCGCCTGCACGCTGGCGGGCGCTGCGCTGGCGCTTCTTCCGGCTGCATTTCCAGTATCTCTGCGCCTTCGACCGGCCCGGCGATTACGACTATTTCCGCATCACCGCCGGGCCATTGACCCTGGGCGCGCGTTACGGGGCGCGCGCGGCGTCGAAATCCCGCATCGAGCGGGCGGCCTCGAAATTCACCAGCGTCGAGGCCGCATGACCCCCCAGCCGCCCAAGCCCCCCGCGCGGCCCGACCGCGTGTCGCTCTGGCGCTACATGCGGCTGTTCCGGCAGGACATCCTGTCGGCCCAGCCCGCGAAACTCTACCGTGCTTGGATGGCCGAGTTCCGCACGCCGTTTTTCACCTCCTTTCTCGTTAACCAGCCCGATCTGGTGAAGACCGTGCTGCGCGACCGGCCGATGGATTTCCCGAAATCCGACCGGGTGGGCGAGGGGCTGCGGCCGCTTCTGGGCAACTCGGTCTTCCTGACCAACGGCGCCACATGGGAGCGGCAGCGGCGCATCATCGACCCGGCCTTCGAAGGCGGGCGGCTGCGCGACACCTTCCCGGCGATGTGGGCGGCGGGCGAGGCTGCGGTGGCGCGGCTGGAGGGCCGCGCGGGCGAGACCGTCGAGATCGAGGAAGAGACCAGCCACGCGGCGGCGGACGTGATCTTTCGCACGCTGTTCTCGATTCCGATCGAACATGAGGTGGCGGCGCAGGTTTTCACCAAGTTCCGCGACTACCAGCGCAGCCAGCCGATCCTGAACCTGGCGGCCTTCGTTCCGGGCCCGCGCTGGATGCCGCGCTTCTTCCGGCGGCGCACGCGGGCCACGGCGCGCGAGATAAGGGGGCTGATCACCCGGCTGACCGCCGCGCGCATGGCCGAGATCGCGGCCGGATCGGCGCCCGACGACCTGGCCACCAAGATCATGACCACGCGCGACCCGCAGACGGGGGAGCGGTTCGACACGGCCGAGATGGTGGACCAGGTGGCGATCTTCTTCCTGGCGGGCCACGAGACCAGCGCCTCGGCCTTGGCCTGGACGCTCTACCTGATGGCGCTCTACCCCGAGTGGCAGGAACGGGTGGCGGAAGAGGCGGCGGCGCTGGAGGCATGCGATTTCGCGGTCATGTCGCGCCTGAAGCTGTCGCGCGACGTGTTCCGCGAGGCGCTGCGGCTGTATCCGCCGGTGCCGATGATGGTGCGCGAGGCGGTCTGTCCCGAACAGTTCCGGGGGCGCGAGGTCGCGCGCGGCGCGCAGGTGGTGCTGAGCCCTTGGCACCTGCACCGGCATGAGCGGCTCTGGGACGATCCCGACGGGTTCGATCCCGGCCGTTGGCAGACCGAGAACGGGAGGGTCTGCGGGCGCGAGGCCTATATCCCGTTCAGCGCGGGCGCGCGGGTCTGCACCGGGGCGGGCTTCGCCATGGTCGAGGGGCCGCTGTTCTTGTCGATGCTTCTGCGGCAGTTTCGTGTGACGCCGGTTCCGGGGCGGGAGCCGGTGCCGGTGGCGCATCTGACGGTGCGCGCGAAGGACGGGATCTGGTTGCGCCTGGAGCGGCGGTAAGAGCCAAGAAAATTCGAATTTTCTTGGCAAATTTCTTCGAAGAAATTTGCCTAGGTCAGGATATCGACCGGCTCGCTGTTGCAGAACACGATCACATGTCCTGCATTCTCCACCGCGCGGAACCCGCGGCGTCGGAGTTCCCGCCGAAACCGCTCCATGCCGATCAGCCGCTCGATGTCGCGTTTGCGGCGCCGCACGACGCCGCCTTCCCGCGCGGTGCGGGAGGAGAAGAGTTGCAGCATCCAGCGGTCGGATTCGAGGTGGGGCGACAGCATCGACATTGCACGAACTTGCACGGAAAAGGGTTAACGCCCGCTTAACCGCCGCAGCACGAAGAGCCGGATCGCCGAGGCCAGCCCGCACTTGGTACCGCGCGCCTCGTCGATCTCGGCGGCGAGATCGTTGAGCGCGCGGCCCTCCTGCGCGGCGATCTCGCGGAAGGCGGACCAGAACTCGTCCTCAAGCGAGACGCTGGTGCGATGCCCGCGCAGGGTCAGCGACCGCTTGACCGGCCGGCTCACTCGCGGGCCTTGCCGTCTAGATCGCGCGCGGCCTTCTCGGCGCAGGTGCGGTCGAGCGTCTTTTGCGCCTTCGTCCGGCCGAACCTCACCGCGTTCTCGTCGGCGCGGGTCTTTTTCAACGTGCGGGCCTTGGCCTTGCGGGCCTTGTTGAGATTGATCGGCGTGCTCATGGGTAGACATTAAGAGCGCCGCGCGGGGAATTCCAGCGCGGCGCTCCTTTCAACTCAGAGATTGAGTATTTGCAAAGAGAAGAAGCCCCGGCAGGGTCAGCCCTTCGGCCCGATCATCTGCTCGGGACGCACCACTTTCTCGAAGGTCTCCTCGTCCACGAAGCCCAGCTTGATCGCCTCTTCCTTGAGCGTGGTGCCGTTCCTGTGCGCGGTCTTGGCCACCGTGGTCGCGTTGTCATAGCCGATGGTGGGCGCCAGCGCCGTGACCAGCATCAGGCTCTCCTTCATCAGCTTGCCGATGCGCGGTTCGTTGGCCTCGATGCCCATCAGCATCCGCTCGGTGAAACTGTCGGCCGCGTCGCCCAGAAGCTGGATGGATTGCAGCAGGTTGTAACTCATCATCGGATTGTAGACGTTGAGCTCGAAATGCCCCTGCGATCCGGCGAACTTGATCGCCGCATCATTGCCCATCACGTGGGCCGCGACCTGGGTCAGCGCCTCGGCCTGCGTCGGGTTCACCTTGCCCGGCATGATCGAGGAGCCCGGCTCGTTCTCGGGCAGGATCAGCTCGCCCAGGCCCGAGCGGGGGCCGGAGCCCAGGAAACGGATGTCGTTGGCGATCTTGTAGCAGCTGCCCGCCACGGTCGCGAGCGCGCCCGACAGGAACACCATCGCGTCATGCGCGGCCAGCGCCTCGAACTTGTTGGGCGCGGTGACGAAGGGCAAGCCGGTGATCTCGGCCATGTTGGCCGCGACCGTCTCGGCCCAGCCTCTGTCCGTGTTGAGCCCCGTGCCCACGGCGGTGCCGCCCTGGGCCAGTTCGTGAATGCCCGGCATGGCGGCCTCGACGCGCTTGATCCCCTGCCGGATCTGGTGGGCATAGCCCGAGAACTCCTGGCCCAGCGTCAGCGGCGTGGCGTCCTGGGTATGGGTCCGGCCGATCTTGATGATGTCCTTGAACTGCGCGGATTTCGCCTCCAGCCCCTCGGCCAGCTTCGTCAGCCCGGGCAGAAGCACGTCGCGCACGCTCATCGCGGTGGCGATATGCATCGCGGTGGGAAAGGTGTCGTTCGAGCTTTGCCCCATGTTGCAGTGATCGTTGGGATGGACCGGGTCCTTCGAGCCGATCGTGCCGCCGAGGATCTCGATCGCGCGGTTGGCGATCACCTCGTTGGCGTTCATGTTCGATTGCGTGCCCGAGCCGGTCTGCCAGACCACCAGCGGGAAGTGATCGTCGAGCTGGCCCGCGACCACCTCGCTTGCGGCCTGGATCACCGCATCGGCCAGGCGCGCGTCGAGCTTGCCGCTCTCCTTGTTGGCCTGGGCGCAGGCCTGCTTGACCACGCCCAGAGCGCGCACGATGGCCACGGGCTGCTTCTCCCAGCCGATCGGGAAATTCTGGATCGAGCGTTGGGTCTGGGCGCCCCAATACTTGTCGGCGGGCACATCGAGCGGGCCGAAGCTGTCGGTCTCAACGCGGGTGGCGGTCATGGTGCGAACTCCCATCTGGCATGCGGTTGCATGCCGTCTACCCCGGTGCTCCCGCTGCGGCAATGGGCCGTTTGCGCGCAGTATCCGCGCCATGGCGCGGCGTGACGGGCCGCGCCGGCCCGCCATGCGTCATCACAGGCGTTGCCAGCGGTGCGCCCGCCTGTAATCTGGTCGCACCCGGCCTATATCGTCGTGCAGGAGGAACTGCCTATGCCCGTTACCGTCCCGACCGCGAAGGCGCGCGCCCGTATGGTCGCCTGCTGCGCCCTGATCGTCGCCCTTGCCTTGGTGGCCATCCCCGCTCTGGCCCAGGTTGAGCCCTTCGTGGGCCGGTATGTCGGCTCGGCCGAGGTGCAGCGCGCCGATGGCACGACCGAGCCGCGCGACATGAGCGTCGAGATCGCGGCGCGCGACAAGGGCGGTTTCCGCGTCGCCTGGACCACGGTGACCTACCGCGCCGACGGCAAGAGCAAAACCAAGTCCTACGAGGTGGAATTCCTGCCAACCGAGCGCGAGGGGATCTATTCCGCCGCGATGGAGACCAACCTCTTCGGCCATGCTGTGCAACTCGACCCGATGAAGGGGGAGCCTTACGTCTGGGGGCGGATCAAGGGCGACACGATGACGGTCTATTCGCTCTATATCGACCAGGCGGGCGAGTGGGAGATGCAGCAATTCGACCGGACGCTGGCCGAGGGCGGGCTGGTGCTGAATTTCAGTGCCCTGCGCAACGGCGAGAAGCAGCGCACGGTGGAGACCTTCCTGGAGCGGGTCGAGTAGGGCGGCCGTTCAGTGCCCTTGGCGGGCAAAGTCTTTCCGCGAAAGACTTGCGAAAAGTTTCCGGGAAACTTTTCTTCCGGGGCCGCGCCGCCGGGCCTATTTGCGGAAACTGTCGAGCGAGACGACCTCGGCCTCGCGTTGGCCGTCGGTGCCGTCCTCGTCCTCGGCCATTTCGGCCATAGGCGCGTCCTCGACCGTGTCGTCCTCGTCCTCGCCGGTCTCGAAGCGCAGGCCGAACTCCACCGAGGGGTCCACGAAGGTCTTGATCGCGTCATAGGGGATGTGCAGCGGCTCGGGGCTGTCGCCGAAATTCAGCGTGACGGAGAAGGCGTCCTCGCCCACCTCGAGATTGTCGTACCAGTGCTGCATCACCACGGTCATGTCGCCGGGATAGCGGTTATGCAGCCAATCGGCCATCTCGACCCCCTCATGGGTGGTGTCGAAGGTGATGAAAAAGTGATGCGCCCCGGGCAGTCCGCGCTCGGCCACCTGGGCCAGCACCGTCTTGATGAGGCCGCGCATGGCCGCATGCATCAGGTTGCCATAATCGATTTCGTCGGACATCCCCGGGTCTCCAACAGATGGGTCATGCGCATGGGGCATGGTTCGGCCCAAGCATAGGGGATTCGGAGGGAAACGAAAGACCCGGCCGCAGGCCGCGCGGCGCTTTCACCCCAACCTTTATCCCGGACCGGCGAGCAGGTGCAGGGCCAGCCCGGCCAGCGCCATCGCGCCCAATCCCCTGCCCAATCCAAGGCGTAGCCCGGCCAGCAGGAGCCCGGCCAGCGCGGTCAGGCCCAGGGCGCGGGGGTCGAGGCCGGACCACTGGGGCCAGGGCATGTCCAGCGGGCCGCGCTCCAGCCGTCCGACCGCGTCGAACAGCACGTTCAGCGCGAACCACAGCGACAGGTTCAGGATCACGCCGACCACGGCGGCGGTGACGCCCCGCATCGCCGCCGCCAGGCGCGGGCGCGCGGCGATCCGATCCAGATGCGGCCCGGCCAGGAAGATCCACAGGAAACAGGGCACGAAGGTTGCCCAGAGCGCCACCGCCCCCGCGGCCAGCGCCAGGGCGGGGCCGCCGACCAGCTGCCCGGCCAGCATTGCCACGAACTGCGTCACCAGGATCAGCGGGCCCGGCGTGGTCTCGGCCAGGCCCAGCGCGTCGATCATCTGGTCCGGGCCGATCCAGCCGTGCTCGACCACCACGACCTGGGTCATGTAGGCCAGCACCGCATAGGCCCCGCCGAAGGTGACCACCGCCAGCCAGGCGAAGAAGCGTCCGATCTCGGCCAGAAGTGGCGGCCCCCAGACCTCCAACGCCGCCAGCGGAGCGAGCCAGACGAGACCCCAGAGCGCAGCGGTCCGCAGGCTGGCCGCGAGCGGGGCAGGGGCGGCGGGGCCGGGAGGGACTGCCTCCGGGGCCGCCCGCCACGCGCCCCAGAGCGCCGCCCCGGCGATGATGAGCGGGAAGGCCAAGTTCAGCGCGAAGATCGCGGCGAAGGCGAGGGCGGCAATGGCCCAGGCCTCCGGGCCGGTGAGCGCGCGCCGGGCCACGCCGCGCAGCGCCTGGATCACGATCACGATCACCGCGGCCTTCACGCCCAGGAAGGCCGCCTGCACGGTTGGCTGCGTGCCGAAGGTGGCATAGGCCGCGACCAGCCCCGCGATCAACAGCGCGCCGGGCAGCACGAACAGCCCGCCCGCAATCAACCCGCCGGCCACGCCGCGCAGCCGCCAGCCGGCATAGGTCGCGAGCTGCATCGCCTCCGGCCCCGGCAGGAGCATGCACAGCGACAGCGCGCGCAAGAACGTGTCCTCGTCCAGCCAGGGCCGCGCCTCGACCAGTTCGCGATGCATCAGGGCGATCTGGGCCGCCGGTCCGCCGAAGGACAGAAGGCCGATACGCCCGAAGACGCGGATCAGCTCGGGATAGCCGGGGGTATCGGGGGAAAAAGTCATCGGGCCGCCTCTACGGGGTCAAGATGACAGGTTTGCGACGCAGGCACAGGGGGGAAACGCGTCCGGCGCCGTCCCCCGCCAGAGCGAAAGCGGCGCAGCCGGTTTTGCGGAGTCGGCCGCGACGTTGGCGCTGCGGGAAAGAACAAAGCGATGAGAGGTGAAGTGCAGGCTTCTGTTGCCCGGCGTCCGGCGCAGCCGGGCGCCGTCCCCCGCCAGAGCG